>CAJMQE010000011.1 GCA_905215405.1 uncultured bacterium | reverse complement strand
AATTCATTTAATAGAATTTTCAGGGTTGTTTTACTGTTCAGTTATCAATGTTCATATTCGACAAACCATTGTGTGCTAACCGATGAACACCAGGCTTTATGCACCTTTCGGTTGTTGTCTGTGTTGCTGTATCTCGCAGCGACTTGATTATCTTACCATTGGTAGTTACATTTGTCAACACTTTTCTCAAAATTTTTTTAATTTATTTCATTTTTCTTTATTGTGGTATTAGTTCTGAGGTGATCACTCACCTCAGAAACCGCTTAACCATGCGGTTTTTGAGGCGTGTATAAGGTTGATACCTCAATGCAATATCAATCGCATTTGATTTGCTAACAATACTCTTTTTATGACTAAAAGTGTCGAAACTATATTTTCCATGATAAGATCCCATACCACTATTCCCTACACCACCAAATGGAAGTACGGGATTTCCTACATGCATAATTGTATCATTTACACATCCACCACCAAAGGATAACTTTTGCATAACCATCTTTTCTGTATATCGGTTATTCGTGAACAGATATAATGCCAGTGGTTTCTCTTTGCGCTTCAATAGCTTAATCACAGAACTGATTCTGTTAAATGACAGAATTGGAAGAATTGGTCCAAATATCTCTTCCTGCATAACTTTGCTATCCCACGCTGGTTCATCCAATAGAACTGGTGCGATCTGATTCGTAGTCTCACTGCTCTGACCACCATACAAAATATTCTGTCCATCAAGGAGCTGATTTATACGTTCAAAATGTCTTCTATTAATAATTTTCGGATAGTTTTTATTCTGTAATGGATCCGACCCCAGCATATCTTCTACTGCTTTCTTATAACAAGCAACAAATTGTGCTTTTACCTTTTTGTGCACAAGCACATAATCTGGTGCTATACATGTTTGGCCTGCATTTAGACATTTACCAAATGCGATTCTCCGTGCAGCCACTTCTATATCCGCTGTTTCATCTATAATACATGGGCTTTTACCCCCTAGCTCCAGTGTTACCGGTATCAGATTCTTTGCAGCTTCCTCCATAACGATTTTTCCGACAGGAACTCCACCTGTATAGAAAATATAGTCATATCTTAACTTAAGCAAAGCCTGACTGGTCTCTTTTCCACCTTCTACAACAGAAACATATTTTACCGGAAAAATTTCACTAATCATCTTCTTTAGTAACTTTGAAGTTGCTGGTGCGATTTCAGATGGTTTTATTGTTACACAGTTTCCAGCTGCAATTGCTCCAATGAGTGGTTGTATAGCCAGTAAAAATGGATAATTCCATGGTGCTATCACTAACACTGAACCAAATGGCTCCTTCATTAAATAACTTTTTGAAACAGCAAGTGCGAGGGGTGTTGATAGTTTTTCCTTCAGCATCCACTTTTTCAGGTTCTTCTTTATATAAGTAATTTCTGACAATGCCATTCCAGTTTCCGTCATGTAGCTTTCCATACTACTCTTATTCAAGTCCTTATTTAATGCGCTTGCAATAGCTTTTTCATTTTTCCTGATGGCTTTTTCAAGTTTTTCCAATGCCCACATACGAAATCCATATGTCTTGGTTGCGTCTGTTTCAAAGAATCTCTTCTTCTTATTCAGATCTTTTTTTAGTTTCTGTTCTAACTCCAGACCAGTCATAAAGTTCCCTCCAACAATCTTTTATGTCTATTATTACGTCAGTTTCTATCATATATCGCAGTTAATATCTTATTTTGCATCAGGAAAGTCTGCCCTTAAAGTCTTCATATCCAAATTTTCTTATTAGTTTAATTCCATCTTTTTCATTATAGGAAAGAATTGATGGCAGTGCGATTCCATTAAATGTATTGTTCTTTACCATACTATAATGCGCCATATCACAAAAAACAAGTTTATCACCTGGTTTTAAAGGTTGATCAAAAGAATAGTCCCCTACAATATCTCCTGCAAGGCAGGTATTACCACCAAGGCGATAGGTATATGCTTTTTCTTCTGGCATACCAGCTCCGATTATTTCTGGGCGATAAGGCATTTCCAGAACGTCTGGCATATGACAAGCTGCTGATGCATCAATAATTGCAGCCGTTCCCTTTATATCCATCACCGTTGCTACGAGATACCCTGTATTGAGTGCTACAGCCTCACCTGGTTCCAGATATACTGAAACATTATATTTATCCTTAATTCGATTAATACACTTAATTAGAAGAGGAATATCGTAGTCTGCTCTTGTAATATGATGACCGCCTCCAAAATTAATCCACTTCATCTGGCTCATATATTTTCCGAATTTCGCTTCTACATGATCCAGCACTCTGTCCAGCGTATCAGAATTCTGTTCACACATAACATGAAAATGCAATCCATCAAGCCCATCAAGCGCATCAGGGTACTTTTGTAACGCAGCCTCAAACTCATCCAGTGTTGTTCCCAATCTGGAACCTTTACAGCATGGATTATAGATTTCATGTTCTACTTCAGCGTATTCCGGATTCATTCTAATTCCACATGACTTCTTTCCTTTTACCTGATCCTTATACTTCATCCACTGTTCCACTGAATTAAATACGATATGATCACATAATTCAACAATTTCAGGAAATTCTTTTTCATGATAAGCCGGTGAAAAAATATGAGTTTCTTTTCCCTGCATCTCTTCTTTTCCAAGTCTTGCTTCATATAAGGAGCTGGCTGTAGTTCCACAAAGATACTCTCCGATCAGTGGATATTCTGCAAACATGGAAAATCCTTTCTGTGCAAGAAGGATCTTACAGCCTGTCTGGTCCATTACGCTCTTCAGTGTCTGTAAATTCTTTTCCAGCAGTCTTTCATCAACAATGTATGCAGGTGTTTCTATTTCATTAAAGTTAATCTGTTTCATATATAGATGATTACCTCATTTCTCTTTCATCATATTCGTACTCAGTACGCTTTCTATTCGCATCTGTATTTGTTTTGTTGTCCACTATATAAAAATAACAAGAAACCACCTTGTAAGCAGTCTCCTGTTATTCTTTATCCTATTTCTAATCAACCAGTACCGGATTGAAATTTTCTTTCCAAGGCAGTCCCCATTTATTAAGTTCTTCCATAAATGGATCCGGATCAAACTCTTCAATGTTATACACACCTGGTTTGCTCCATTTTCCTGTCATGACCATAGCTGCACCGATCATAGCTGGAACACCTGTTGTATAAGAAATGGCCTGTGAGCCAACTTCTTTATAGCATTCCTGATGATCACATACATTGTAAAGGTAATATGTCTTATCTTTTCCATCTTTCTTGCCCTGGAAGATACATCCAATGTTAGTCTTTCCCTTTGTTCTTGGGCCAAGTGATGCTGGATCAGGCAGGACAGCCTTTAAGAACTGAAGTGGCACGATCTGTTTACCTTCAAATTCAATTGGCTCTATTGATGTCATACCTACGTTTTCAAGGCATTTTAAATGTGTCAGATAGCTCTGGCCAAATGTCATAAAGAAACGGATTCTCTTAATCCCCTTAATATTAAGGCCAAGAGATTCCAGTTCTTCATGATGAAGAAGGTACATATCTTTTTCTCCAACTTCATCAAAATTATACTCTCTTTTGATCTCCATAGGTTTTGTTTCAACCCATTTTCCATCTTCCCAGTAACTGCCGTTCGCAGATACTTCTCTGATATTGATCTCTGGATTAAAGTTCGTAGCAAATGGATATCCATGGTCTCCACCGTTGCAGTCAAGGATATCAATATAATTAATTTCATCAAACTGATGTTTCATGGCATAAGCTGAGAACACTCCTGTTACACCTGGATCAAATCCAGAACCAAGAAGTGCAGTGATTCCAGCTTTTTCAAATTTTTCTCTATAAGCCCACTGCCATTTGTATTCAAATTTTGCTGTATCCAGTGGTTCATAGTTTGCTGTATCCATATAATTTGTCTTTGTTTCCAGGCAGGCGTCCATAATTGTAAGATCCTGATATGGAAGTGCAACATTAATTACAATATCCGGTTTATAATCATTAATCAGGGCAATCAGAGCAGGAACATTATCTGCATCTACCTGTGCTGTCGTGATCTTTGTCTTTCCACCATCTAATTTTTCCTTTAATGCATCACATTTTGATTTTGTACGGCTTGCAATGCAAATCTCCTCAAATACTTCTGAATTCTGGCAACATTTGTGTACCACTACACTGGCTACACCGCCAGCTCCAATAATAAGCGCTCTTCCCATTGGCATTTCCTCCTAAATATATTCATCAAATGGTAGTTCTATTTTTCTCAAGTATAACAGAAAAATATCGTTACACAATACTATTCTTACTAAGTTTAACACTTTTTGCGGGAATCATTCTGAATTACACAATTTTCATATCTAAGATAGCAAAAAGATAGTAAAAATCGATTTATTCATTCGTTCCCAGCAGATTTTTTACATAAGTTGGAAGGTAGAAACTTCCCTTATGTAAGTCTGTATTATAATATCTTGTCTGAATTCCAAGACTATTCCATTCTTTTTCATGAAGATCCACGATTGGATCATACTTCTTGGATGCAAATCCAAAGAGCCAGTGTCCTGATGGATAGGATGGAATATGGCACTGGTATACCGTACTGTATGGGAATACCTGTTTTATATGATTGTGTGCCTTCTGTACTGTCCTGGAATGTTCACTGTAATAAGGGCTCTCATGCTGATTGATCAGAATTCCATCATCATGTAATGCTTTAAAACAGTTTCCATAGAACTCTCTAGTGAAAAGTCCTTCTGCCGGGCCATAAGGATCTGCGCAGTCAACGATGATCAGATCATATTCGTCCTTTTCCATTCTTACATATCTGAGACTCTCCTCAAAATACATGTGTACTCTCTTATCATTTAATTTACAGGATGTCTCCTGAAAATATTCCAGACACATATCTGTAACTTTTTTATCGATTTCGACCATATCAATACGTTCTATGGTGTCATATTTTACAAGTTCACGAATCGTACCACCATCACCTGCTCCAATTACCAGAACATTTCTGACATTTGGATGAACCGCCATCGGCACATGGGTAATCATTTCATGATAAATGAATTCGTCCTTCTGGGTAATCATCAGTTCTCCATCGAGAACCAGCACTTTACCAAACTCATAAGTCTTTAAAATATCTATTTGCTGAAATTCACTTTTACAGCTGGCGATCTGTTCTTCGACCTTCATGGAAAAGTGAACATTTTTTGTATGTTGATCCGTATACCAAAGTTCCATCTACGCTCACCTCTGTTCTTTCTTAATTTCCTGTATCTACAACATTGATGTATTCAATGTTCATATCCTGTGTACCTGTCAGAATACAGCCTTTTTCTTTGGCATATTCTACATATTTGATAATTTCGCTCGTGATCATTTCTCCTGGTGCCAGAATTGGAATTCCAGGTGGATAACACATAACAAATTCTCCGCAGATCATTCCCGCACTTTCTTTAATGGATACGGAAAGTTTTTCGCTAAAGAATGCTTTGTGCGGTCCCATAACGACCTTTGGCGTGATATATTCATGATCGAACATACCTGCAATATCCTTCTGATGCAGTCTTTTGACCTCAGAAAGAGCAGAAATCAGTCGCTCGATCTCAAGCATTCTGTCTCCACCAGAAATGATTGCAAGAATATTTCCAATGTCACCAAATTCGATCTGAATTCCATAGTCATCTCGTAAAATATCATAGACTTCAATACCGGCAAGTCCAATATCTCTAGTATGAACAGAGAGTTTCGTTCGATCAAAATCAAATACAGAATCACCGTCGATCAGTTCTTCTCCATATGCATAATATCCACCAAGTTTATTGATTTCATCTCTTGCATAAGATGCGAGCTCGATCATCTTACCACTGAGCACTTTTCCGTTCAGGCTCATATTCTTTCTGGCAATATCAAGAGAAGATAATAGAAGGTAAGATCCGCTTGTCGTCTGTGTCAGATTGATTACCTGTCTGACGTAATCTGCATTTACCGTATTTTTTGTCAGCAGAATTGAACTCTGTGTCAGAGAACCACCAGTCTTATGCATGCTGACTGCTGCCATATCTGCACCTGCTTCCATTGCTGAAACAGGAAGATCATCATTAAAATAGAAATGTGTTCCATGGGCCTCGTCTACCAACACGAACATACCATGTTTATGTGCCAGTTCTACGATTCCACGCAAGTCGGAACAAATTCCATAATAAGTTGGATTATTTACCAGAATTGCTTTTGCATCCGGATTTTCAAAGATAGCTTGTCGAACATCATTCATCGACATCCCAAGCGGGATTCCCAATTGTTTGTTGACACCCGGATTTACATAAACCGGGATTGCTCCATTTACGACAAGTGCGTTAATCGCACTTCTATGCACGTTTCTTGGCATAATGATCTTATCACCTGACTGTGTCACTGACATGATCATCGCCTGCACTGCTGCCGTTGTACCATTTACTATAAAAAATGCCTCATCAGCCCCAAATGCTTCAGCTGTAAGTTCCTGTGCCTCTTTAATAACAGACACTGGATGACATAAATTATCAAGAGGTTTCATGGAATTCACATCAAGACGCATTGTTTCTTCGCCTAAAAATTCCCTGAGTTCCTTATTTCCTCTTCCCCCTTTGTGCCCTGGAACATCAAAATGAGCCAGCCTGTTCAGTCGTTGTTCCTCCAATGCTTTATGAATAGGTGTATCAAATTGTGTCAACTTTTTTTCCAATTACAAATCACACTCCTTCTTTAGAATATTGAAAAGATCATTTTCATGATCAGATTATTATCGTATAAATACGTAAGTATGGAATTACTATTTATTGAAGCAAACATGCTCTGCGCAAATGTTGTATTATAAAGTACAGTAATTACAATAAAGAAAATCCATACATATACAAATCCTTTGAGCAGGCCGATTGCCATACCACCAAAATTATTTACCTGTTTTACAACTGGTATTCTTGTAAACAGATTGATGACCTGAGTCAGAATAAATAACAAAAGTCGTACAATTGCAAACATGATCAGGAATATCATCGTATTAAATATCACATTTGCCATCTGCGTTGCAAAGAAATCTGTTACGACATTCTGTGCCGACTCTGCTGTCTGCGCTCCCTGTGCAACATATTCATTGACATTCTGCGTCCGAATCTTATCTTTTAAACTATCTGGTATTGCTACTTTATCCAGTACTGCTGCAACTGCAGCATTCAGATCTGTTGTAGTCGTTACTGAACCATCGTACTGGCTCATGACTGCATTTGCATCCTGCATAGACGGATTTGAGACCATTTTCTCATACGCCGCCTCTTTTAAACCTTTATACCAGTCCGTATTATTCTTTACAATTTTACCGATTACAGGTGTTAGGACCGTCGTCAGTAATATCGCCGCTACCAATGCAACGATCGACAATATGATTCTTAAAAATCCTCTTCTCCAGCCAATATATGCATTGCCAATAATGACAAATGCAACAATCAGTAATAACCAATTCATGTCAAGCCTCCATCCCGCAAACTAACAATCCTGTCTGTGGCTTTCCTATAATGTTATGTTTCTATTTGTCCTGTTTGTTCTATGCATCTGCCTCTATCATCATGTGTCTTTTCCAATCATTTTAAACACAGACTGGCAGATTTTATTTCAGACGAATATTCTGAATATACTTGGAACTGATCAGAACATAATCTCCTCGTGTTCCTGTCGATAATATCGATTCGATCGGAAGATCAAAGTTCTGTGTAAGCTGTACTTTACCATGCATATTCATTAATGTAAATACCTTATCGTTATACATCAGAATACTATCACCATCAAATTTAATGGTCGAGTACTGTGTATTGAAGGTTTTTTCGAACTTTTTCTTACCGGAAAGGTCATATACGACCATCTTATAAATATCCCCGGAATCGCTGTTCTTTAATACAAGCCCGATATAGTCGTCGCTGATAAAAATACGGTCTATCTCACTATCTATCTGTATTTCTTTACTCAGGCTCGGATATTCCTTGATGTGATAAATACTTACTACATTTTCTCCGATCGCTACTGCTGTTGTATCATTTACAAATTCAACATCAGGAACAATCACACTGTCATAGTGGTTAAATCCGCCGACTATTCGCTCTGTCTCATTCTGTCCTACTTCTGAGAAGTTGTAGAATACGACATTGGTCTTTATCGAATCACCATTTACATATACGTAAGAAGCAATTAGTTTTGTCGCATCATCAGAAATGCTGATATCAAGCGGATATCCATCTCCAGCAAGCGTTGTTTTGACTGTATAGATCTTCTCTCCATCCGTACTGTAAAGATTAATATAGTTCGCATTGGTATCTTCCAGCACAGCCGCAACAACACCCTGTTTTGCTATTTCGACCTGTACAATTGACAGCGATGTATCAACGCTGCCCACCATACCGCTCTGATTAAAGATATAAATAGAACTTCCATTGATATCACCAACAGCAATACTGTCACTGCAGATCTTTATCTGTGGATTCTGCATTTCATATGTCTGATTCCAAATTACATTACCCTTTTTACTATAGTAGGATATACCATCGTTGCTATATCTTAAGTATCCCTCGCCATAGTCTATGTATTTTGCAGTCTCTGTATCATCTCGGTTCACCGATTTTGAAATGGTATAGTCTGAATATTTGATACTATCCAGTCTGGACCAGATGAACAGAATTAGACTGATCACCGCTATCGCTATCGCTGCCGCAATGAGCGCGACCTTCCTTTTGTGTCTTTTGATCTTTAGTTTATAGTCCTCCTGGTCATCCTCATGATTACTATTCATATTCTGGACTACGAATTTTGATGCACTCTGCACCACATTCGATTTTTTATCTGAAGCAGACTGCTCCATTTTATTTTTTTCAGCTTTTTCCTTATATTGCTGATAGTGTTTAATATCCGCCATAAAGTACTCCCATCTTCAGGTCACAAGCACAGGTCTGGCACGGTTTTACCCATAAAAATAATGCCTTTATATGCTTGTACATATAAAGACATTATACTCATAAACCCTTAAATATTCAAGGAAGTTTTATCTCCTCTCCAACATATATTTTATTGGCATCATCGATATCGTTCACTTCCATGATTTCTTTATATTTCTGACCATCTCCATAAGTCTTTTTGCAGATGCTCATCAGCGTATCGCCCTTTTCTACAACATAGGTTCTTACATCCTGTGACGCTGCAGCTTCCTGCGCTTTACTTTCTTCTTCTGCTTTCTGTTCTTCTGCCGCCTGTGCTGTTACAACTGAATTATCTGGCAGTGTTTCAAGTTCCTGCTTGCTTTCAGCCTGTGAACTTGTTTCTGGCTCAGTTGTCTCAGCAGCTGTTTCCGTCGGATATACATCTCCCACCAACTTTGTTACCGGCGTAACTTCTGAATCAGTTTCCGCCACCACCGCACCGGAATAATTCTGAGACTTGACATTCATGTCCGAAATCTCTTTGACAACAGAATTTAATGTAGTATCGAAATTCTGCATTTTTTCATAACTGTTCATCAGATTGACTCCGATAACAAGTACGACCACGACCATAAATGTGCTGACACCGTACATCAGGGACATCGTCTTTTTCTGTTCCGCAGCTTCCTTTTTCTCCTGAATAACTGCTCTGAAATTCTTGATTACCGTATCGTCCGTCTCTGCTTCCACACTCTTCGCTTCTCTGTTGGCAAGCATATATTCCTGCATTTCATTATTTCGTTCATAAAAGCAGACAAATCCGCATTGCTTTCGCAACTGATTCCGCTCGAACAGGTAGAAGTTCTCGTCCTTCTCCGCTGTATTGACCAGATATAATGTCTTCAGATTTCCAGCGAAATTATCAATATGCAGTTTCTTTAGTTTCTGCAGATACTCACTATTCACTGTATTATTGGATACGAACCAGCCAACGATCTTTAAGTCTGGAAAATACTTTTCCATGTCCCGATACACCGCTGCCCAGGTCTTTTCATCAAATATGATTTCAGGCTTGTCCTCATCAAGCTTGAGTTTAATTGCACCCTTTATAAATATAACACTTTCCTGGGCTGATTTCTGGCTTTCCCCCAAAAGCACACCAGCCTTTTCCAGTTCCGGATTCTCATAAGCAATGGAATTTATATATGTAAAGACATAATCTTCTATATAGATCTTCTTATTGGAATCGATTTCTCCAATCTGTTTGATATTTTTTGGTGTTTTTATCGTTTTCGAACTTTTTTCACTTTCTTTCTCCCCTTCGTTACAAATGATTTCTATCATATCTTAGACTTAA
The DNA here is from genome assembly GCA_905215405.1 of uncultured bacterium. Classification (GTDB taxonomy): domain Bacteria; phylum Bacillota; class Clostridia; order Lachnospirales; family Lachnospiraceae; genus CAJMQE01. The sequence continues at coordinate 51,687 of CAJMQE010000011.1, read as the reverse complement.
CCCCCTTATCCAATTCATTAAGCCTATATTAGCACAGTAAAATTTAAAAAATTATCATTTTATGTCATCCTGGATAAAGAAGTTAATGACCATTTTTTACATTTATCTGCACAATGTTTTTTCACTTGTTATATTTTTTATTAATCTCAGTTTTTTTCCTGTTAAAAACCGCTTTTTATTGCTGATTTTGAGATGTTTTGTAAACAAAAAAGTACATACTCCGGAATGGATTTTAATAAATATGGTAATAATCAGAAAAAATGTTACAGCTCCTCTGACTAGGTGACACGGATCTGTAGCAAATAAAAAAATGCCTGGGGGCAGAAGAAAGGTTGGTTTTAACTGAATGCTATATTATTACCACTCGGACATGACAGATACACCTTTTGAAATGGCTGGACAGCTGAACAAATTCGTTCGGCCTAATATTATGATGAATAAGCAGATCATTATTCTCTGCATTGGAAGTGACCGTTCTACAGGGGACAGTCTTGGTCCTCTGATTGGATACAAGCTGAAGAAAAGAAATATTTCAAATGTTTTAGTCTATGGGACACTGGAAGATCCTGTTCATGCGGCGAATCTAAGTGAAACCATTGATCAGATACACGCGCAGTATAAAGATCCCTATATTATCGCTATCGATGCATCTTTGGGAAAGAAAGAGCATATTGGCTGCATCACTCTTGGTACCGGCGCGCTCAAGCCCGGACTTGGGGTCAAAAAAAAGTTGCCTGCAATAGGCGACATCCACATTACCGGAATTGTTAATTTTTCCGGTACCATGGATACCCTCCTGTTACAGACAACCAGACTCGCTACCATTATGACACTCGCGGATGCCATTACTGATGCGCTGATTCATGTATTTGGATGTACTTCTATTTCTTTTCGTTACAAACAGCTATTGCCTGACCGATTGTAGAAGCTTCTCCTGCATTGATGATCTCCGCCAGCTGTTCAAGCATTTCTGGAGTAGCATATTCATTTCCCAGATAAGCTTCATAATTTGACGAAATATATATTTTCTGCTCTTTTACAAGTGCTTCAAGTTTGGAAAGTTCTTCATTTTTCGAGGAAAGTTCCTGTTTCATACCAAGAATTTTTGCTTTGTCCCTTCCTTCGATTTCGGCAACAATATTCGGTTTTACCGCGTTGTCGAAATCCTGAAGAGCAAGCGTCTTCTTGGCATCTGTTTTCTCAATTTCTTTTGTAACTTTATCGATTCGCTCATCGAACTCTCCAAGACTGTACATATCTTCATTCTTATCTTTTTTGATTTCACGTTCGATCTTTTTCATTTGTTTTTTATTGGCTATTATTTTCTTTCTGGTCTCTTTCATGCCACAGAGCACTTCATAATGGCGTACTTTGACCTGATCTGTAATGATCCTGCCAACCATACAATACACTGTTGCAATCACAAAATAGATCAGAAAAATGCTCCAATCCTGTAATCCCGGTACCAGATAATAAATTCCACATGGCAACACCAGAAATGATATTACGAACAGCAGAAATACGATTACAAAGTCACGGAATCCGGCTGTCATCCAGAGTGCTGCGAACAATTTGGTCCTACAGAATCCTGGAACCCTGTGTTCACGGAACGCTTCTCTGATTTCATCTGTCATCGCTTTGTTCTCTTCCCGCAATGACTGGGTCTCATACTGAATTCGTTCTTTCACGCCCTTCAGTCTGGCCTTATCCTTTTCACTCTGTATTTTTTTCAGCTTTTCCTCATCCTTGCTGATTTCCTGATCAAAGCCGTCAGCAACTGCATTTCTTCTTTTCTTTACTGTCGTCTCCACTTCATCCGCTACAGCCTTTTCCAGAGTCTGGATCTCTTTGTCCAGCCCCTGGATACTGTTCTGCAGATTATCAAGCGCTACTCTGTTTGCGTTATGTTCACTAATATCACTATTTATCTGGTTCAGCACTGCAATATCGCCAGCTAAAATGTTCTGTTCCTCCATGGAATTTCCTCCTAAAACTAACCGGAACCTGCATTAGCCTCTGTAGAAATTAATCAGGCATCCATCGAGAATGATCTTTCTTTCATCATCTGTCAGTTCGCCAAGTCGTAATTCAAACTCTCTCAGAGTGTCTCCAACAACATACGCCTTCATTACTTCTTCCTTATTCTTTACTGCTTCTGCAATTCCTGGTATGAATAAATAATCACCATTCTTAAATGGTAATTCACCTTTTTCTATTAAAAATGGAAGCATGCCCCAGTTGATCAGGTTAGAACGATATCTCTTTGTTGCATATTCATTTGCAATATTTGCCCATCCACCTAATACTTTCTGGCAGGATGCTGCCTGTTCACGGGCTGAACCGTCTCCAGGTTTTACTGCAAATATTGTACTTCCGATACCGATGTTCTCTTTGCTGACATCTGGATAGCTTTCTTTAATTTTGTCCATTACCGGCTTTAATTCTGCCAGTTCTTCCGCTGGAAATTTACCAGCTCTTCTTGCTGTTTCTGCCCTCTGTACTTCTTTTGCACGACCTACATATGCAGGATCTTTTCTGGAGAGTGTAAATTCAGCAAGTCCAAGTGGGTTAGAACGATAAGATGATGTCTCTCCTGATGGGATCAGTTCATCTGTCGTTGTAACTGGATCGTGAATTTCTGATACAACCTTTAATACCAGATTATCTTTCAGTTCTGACATTTCAGGCCAGTCTTTGATATTTGGTCCAAACTGAACTTCAACTGATGGATCTGCTACGCCCTTACTATCAAATACTCGTTTCTCATATATTGATTTGTCGAAGAAATACTTTGGATTGCTAAATTCTACATCTACATCCGTAGCAGGTGTCAGTACGCCCTTATTGGCTGCTGTTGCCGCAATTGATCTGGCATCCATCAATGCTACTGATGCGATCTGACCATTCTGAAGTTTGGAGCCTTCACGATTAGGGAAGTTCCTTGTAGAATGACGGATACTAAATGCATTATTAGCAGGTGTATCTCCTGCACCAAAACATGGACCGCAGAATGCAGTCTTTACAATTGCTCCTGTTGTAAGCAGGTCGGCAAGTGCACCATTCTTGGCAAGTTCAAGATAAATTGGTGTGCTGGCTGGATATACACTGAGTGTAAAGCCGTCAGAACCAATACTCTTTCCACGTAAAATATCTGCAGCTGCACAGATATTCTCAAATCCACCACCGGCACATCCGGCAATAATACCCTGGTCTACATAGAATTTACCATTTCTTACTTTATCTTTCAACTGGAAATCTACCTGACCATCAAAACTTACTTTCGCTTTCTTTTCAACATCTGCAAGAATGTCATAGAGATTTGCGTTCAGTTCTTCAATTGTGTATGTATTGCTTGGGTGGAATGGCATTGCGATCATTGGTTTGATCTTATCCAGATCTACGTATACCATGCCATTATAATATGTAACATCTCCTGGATTCAGTTCTTTGTAATCTTCACTTCTTCCGTGGATATCATAAAATTCTTTGATTCTGTCATCTGTTTTCCAGATAGAGGAAAGGCATGTTGTCTCTGTTGTCATGACATCGATACCAATTCTGAAGTCAGCACTCAGATTTGCAATACCAGGTCCAACGAACTCAAGTACCTTATTCTTAACATATCCATTTCCAAATACCTTACCGATGATTGCAAGAGCGACATCCTGAGGACCAACTCCCTTGGCAGGTGTACCTGTCATATAAATGCCAACTACCTCTGGCATATTAATATCGTAAGTCTTGCTGAGGAGCTGCTTAACAAGTTCCGGACCACCTTCGCCCATTGCCATGGTACCAAGTGCACCATAACGGGTATGACTGTCTGATCCAAGGATCATCTTTCCTCCGGCAGCCAGCATCTCTCTTGCGAACTGGTGAATAACTGCCTGATGAGGTGGTACATAGATTCCGCCATATTTTTTAGCGCAGGTAAGACCAAACATGTGGTCATCTTCGTTGATCGTTCCGCCGACTGCACATAAACTGTTATGACAGTTGGTAAGGACATAAGGGATAGGGAACTTTTCAAGTCCTGAAGCCCTTGCTGTCTGTATGATTCCTACAAATGTAATATCATGAGAGGTCAGTTTATCAAATTTGATCTTTAACTTCTCCATATTACCTGAGGTATTGTGTGCTGCAAGGATTCCATATGCCATCGTATTTTTTGATGCTTCTTCTTTAGATGGGACATTGTCTCCTAATTTGCTTCTTAAGACAGCTGTTGTTTCACTGTTGTCTTCAACTACTTCGTTACCATGAATAAGATAGGCTCCAGCCTTGCTAAGTTGTATCATGTAATGTCCTCCTGTAATCAAATATTATGTTTTCCAACATTTAAATCCAATTATAATATCTTCAAACACTCTTTGTAAATACTTTTACACTGCATTTGCTTAAATTTATTAGTTTTTCACACATTTTTGCTGAATTTTATCTAAAAATATACACTTACGGACGTATTTTGTAATGACAATAACTAATTTAACTTACTTTGAACTTTTGCAATGATATCTTTTATCACAGCCTCATCTGCTTCTCCCGGTTTCCATCCAACATTTACAGTATCACCCTTGTATCTTGGGATGATATGCATATGGAAATGCATTACCGTCTGTCCAGCTGCTTCTCCATTGTTCTGCAGGATATTCATACCATCACAATCCAGGACTTCATTTAATGCTTTTGCCATGCGGACTGCCACTTTAAAAATCTTGGCTGCTGTCTCTTCGTCCATGGAGAATACATTATCAAAATGATTCTTTGGAAGAACAAGGACATGTCCCTTACTGGCTGGTCCCAGATCAAAGATCACCTTCACATCATCATCTTCATATAAAGCATTTGTAGGAATCTCTCCGTTAGCAAGTTTACAGAAAATACAATCGTCTTTTTTCATCATAATCTCCTATTCCTGCGCCTTTTTCTGCGCAAATCATATATTATTTTTCCTAGCACTCACAAATTATGTCAGCTTATTTTTCGCATTAAAAGACATTATTTTCGCAAATGCGCCGTTATTTCCTCTGTATGAAAAAAGTCCAAAATGTCTTATTTGAGTGATTTTTGGAAACTCTAAGGATTTTTATGGCAGATTTTGCTCTTTCAGATGTCATAATATGTCGTAAAGCTTTTGTTTACATAGATTTGCTTGGAGCGTATACTTTAAAAAGAATTATGGAACAAAAAGATAGCTGATGTCAGATTCAGGCTCAAATTTCATTACTAACAAACAGCATCAGGCCTATACCCCAGGCTTATTGACCCAATTGGTTCCACCTTTTTATCATATCCCACACCAATTGATATATCAATACTATTTTAGTCCCATTATTACTAAATATTATTAAGGAAGGCATTTTTATGATAAACAAAGACGATAAAATTCTTCTAGAAAAACTTCAGGTCGATAATCCAGAAGCATACGATTACATAACAAGACTTGAGAACACTTATCGCACGGACATATCAAAAGCATCACATGACATCAAGAATCTTTTGTCTGTACTAGGAAGTTCGTTTCAGTTTATTGAACAACAGCATCCGGAGACAGAGGATTTTCAGTTGTGGACACAGATGAGAAGCTCCATCAATCTCCTGATCAGTTTTATGGATGATACTACAGCACTTAGTTACAGCAAGGTCGCTGATATCAGTAAAATCAATATTCTGAATCTTCTTTGGAACATCCCTGATTACATGGATGATCTGAACGAAAATTCCGGTAACTATGCCACAAGAAATTTCGACTATAATATTGATGAGCCTATTCCTCTGATCAATGGAGACCCAGAGAAACTGAAACTTGCTATTCTTGAACTTGTTAAAAATGCATTTGAAGCAACCAGCGAGGAGGACACAATTGAACTTTCTGCCGGCATCAGAGATGATCAGCTTGTTATTGCCGTAAAAGACCATGGAACCGGCATCAGCGAACAGGAGCTCTCACAGGTAACAACACCATTTTATACTACAAAATCAGCACATACCGGTGTTGGACTCAGCATTGCCGCAGAGGTAGCAGCTACCCATAACGGACAGCTCACAATTGATTCTTCAGAGAACGGAACCTGTGTATCCATTACACTTCCAATAAAATAATCAAGGTACTGTGTGATAATTTCACACCAGTCATAATACCAGTGCTTTGCATACATATATCCGTATGCAATCCGCAAAAGCACAAAACCAGGATAATCCTGATCTGATAAAAGGTCATATGAACCCTAACGCTCAGATGATCTATTCTAATGATCACACAAAATAAGACTGCCACATAGTCGGTTTCCCGCCTGTGTGACAGTCTTTTTCTATACTATCTATATTATATCTATCTGTATTATATCTATCTGTAATATCTATATCTATCTATTAAACTTAGCTGTTATTTATAATTGTCTGTTATTTATAATTATCTGTTATCTATAGCTCTTTTTATCTGTTCTTTATATCCCCGTAAAGCCTGTACCATTTCTTAAATGGCAGATGTCTTCCTGTTTTTCATTAACAGCTCTTATGCAAAATGAAACAGATCGTCAAGCATTCTCAAAGTCTTGAAATTTCCTTTTGCAGTGATATCCCCAGTCATAAATGCTCTCTGGAATGTCATTCTGCCATTAACAATACCGTCAAAGACTTCCTTGCTCATTCTTCCAATTACATCAGCTTCCGTATTCTGACCAAAGGATACGCTCAGTTGTGTTCCTCTGATATCGAGCAGAATGCTCTTATCTCTATCACTGATAATCAGCATATAAGTTCCAGTGAAATCTCCTGCTGGCGCAAAATTCTTTCTGAAAGATGTCAGATAATAATCATCTCCACCTTTTTCCTGATCGCTGATCAGTTCCTTGAACATACTGGAGAGTTCCTCAATGTCCTTCTTCTGTGTCTGTACGAACTCTTCATCAGAAGCGAATTTTGATAACTGTTCGCTCTCCTGTGGTGTCAGATTGATCGTCTCTTTCATAATGCTCTGTTTAACCGCATAATTACTGGATGGCAGTGTCTTTCTCTTCTGTGAGATCGTCCTGTACATCGTTTCAGCCTGTTTCTCTATAATTGCAATATAATCTGCATTGAATTCAAATTCCGTTGTCTCGTCCACATAGGCACTCAATCCTGCTGCTGGTTTCCCGCCGAGCATTTCCCATGCATTCGTCAGTGTCAGAGAAGCTTCTCTTTCCCCATATGTTTTGGACATTACAATAGGGAACATATACAGTTCGCTTACTTTTGCCTTATCTGCATATAACCAGCAGGCATCCAAAAACATCTGCATATATCCACCAATTCCAAGCCATTCTACCGTTGTTGCGAGAATGACAGCATCTGCCTCCTTTAATGTCTGTGGCAGTGTGGTAATCGTATTCTTCAATTCATATAGATTATATCTCTGTACCTTAATATGAAGTTCTTCTAAAACTTCCTGTATTTTGTTAATTACGAATATGGTTGGATCATCTATCAGCCCTCGACCACCATAATAAATGTTTATATTCATAATCCCTTTAGCCTTTCTTACAAAACTTGCAGTTCACGCTATTGATCTGAAACGTATAACTACCCTTATTATCCTTAACTTTCAAAGAATAGCATATTTTGTTGGAGATTACAACCTTGTACCTGACATATTCCCCATAACGGTATAACTCCGATCTGCTATCACAAGCTTATCATCTGATTGCAACGCTATTTTCTCAAATGGAGCCAGTAACCGTCCATTTATCTGTGTTCCATTTGTAGAATTCAGATCCTCCAACATGAGAATTTCACCCGTTTCATCGTTATGCTCTATACTGAGACGTAGATGCATTCTACTGACCACAATACTGTCAATTGTATAATCACACTCTTTTTTGCTGCTACCGATCAAAAAAGGAAAATGATCAATTACGATTTGCTCGTCGTTGTTTTCATTCTCAAGTACAATGCCCATATTCTGCTCACTATCTTCAATATATTCTGATAAAAGGCGTGTCTGCCTTTCTTTCTCTTCTGACTGTAACACTGCGTGTGCATGCTGTTTGTTATACTCATTTTGTATACTGTATTCTAACTGTTCCCGATTCCTATTGTCTTCCGATTCTGGTTCTGCTGTATTCAAATCGCATTGTGCTGAATTTTGATTTGAATTTGCTGCTTTCCAATCTGATTCATTTACAATCTGATCTGATTTTATGGTATTCCGATCTGGTCTTTCTGTATACTGACCTGGTCTTTCTGCATTCTGACCTGGTCTTTCTGTATTCTTATCTGGTCTTTCTGCATTCCAATCTGCTTTTTTTGTACTTTGGTCGGATTCTTCATTAAAATAATATGGTATTTCCTCAGTCTTCATATGTACGTTGGTCTCATATTTTAGCCTTTTGCAACGAATATCCGCAAGTTTATAACAAGCTGCACAAACACCCACCATAATACATGCCTGCAACATAGATACGTGCAGCTTTGTGTACTGCGGAAATATCAGTGTTATCACCACGAATATTCCTCCGATGACAGCCACTATTCTGAGTATTTTCCATATTCTTAATCCGGTCTTTTTAGGAACTTCCTCTTCCTGTTCTACCATCTCCGGTAGGACCGTTCTGATAATTTTTTTATGTCCTGTCTTACTCTCTTTGAATCTCTGATTGCTCCTAGACTGTGTTTGCGTTTCATTAATACCACTCTGTTGCTCGCAGCCTTCTTCCTCTGTGGGATAGATCTGCGTTACAATCCGTTTGTGCTGATATTGTCCTTCCTGAAAGTCCTGCTTATGTTCCAGTACTTTTTTCAGTTCTTTTAGGTCTGAAATTCCTCCTATTACTTTTCGATATATTCCATACGCAAGTACAACAGCATTTTTATCGTTGTGATCCAGATTCTCTAATACATACTCCATCAAACTCTTAAAACCTTTTGAAAAATCCTGTATCTGCCCTATGGCATAAACAAAACGATACTCTCCACTTGACATATCCTTGTAAATAAACTCCGGATCCAGTAACAACGATGTATCATCCAACATATATGCATCTAATCCCTGTGCAAGTTCTTCCAAATGATTGATCAGATCCTGTATATCCTTTTCTTTTATTTTACTGATTTCAATAATTCTGGATAGTGGCTGGCAGGATGTAATATCGTATTCATATTGTAAACATCCATCTACCGCACTGGTCGATAAGCTGAGTAAATGTTCAATCTGATTCTGTTTGAGCATTTTGACCTGGTAATTTTCTTCAATTCCATTTTCATTATCCTTTAATACCAAATAGTTTTTATTATGGCTTCTTTCGTAATGTACCTCCATATATCGCCCTCCACTTAGTCGAATACTCTTTTGGCGGCATTGATTGTCCGTATCAATTGTACCGGCCTGTTCTTATCGTACTTCTTCTCGATCAGCGATGTCTTTTTATGTGACAGATTCATAAACTGATAACTGCTGTCGATCTGATATCCATCAGAAGACTCGGTTATTGTAAATGACACCTCTTTCATACAGATACTTTTTGCTTTTATGTATGCTTTTCCCTGTTCGGCCAGCTGACTGACATCGACATGGTCTGATGACTCCGCACTGGTCCACAATTTCTGCATTGCACTCCTGATAATCACTGTATCATGCAAATAAAAGCCACAATAGAGCAACATAACAATAATCATAACGAACACCGGTATAAGCACGGCATTTTCTACTGTAAAAGATGCTTTCAACTTCATTTTTTTCCTTTCTACAAAATACTTCCCAGGTAAGCAGCTGCAAGAAATGGAATAAATGGAATGCTACTATTACGGCGAATTTTCTTGAACGCAAGCAAAAATAGTGCCAGTACTGCAATCAAAAATAATGCATTTGCAAATAAAAGCACTGTCTGCCTTCCTCCTGCTGCTATTCCAATATTAAGCATCACTGCGCCATCTCCGTATCCGATCATCTGCCCTGACAGTCTGGCAAAAAGCAATATTGCCAATGCAACAGCAACCCCAGCCATCGCAACCGGTATCTGCAATTGTCCTGAATACTTTAAAAACAATAGCTCAGCTACCCCAAACAGCGACACGCTGCATACTGTAATCTTTCTGGTTCGAATATCTCTGTACGACTGAAACAGAAGGTATCCGCAGATCATTGCATTTAAAATATATTTTTCCATTTATTCTCCTTTCCTATCTGGCACACTTGGAACACGGTGTACGGTCTGGTACGGCACTTTTCTTTACCGTCAGAATCTGTCTCTGAATCATTTTACATGCCGGATCTGTATGATATCGATTTCCATAGTCTGTTATGTATGCGCCATCTGCCAAGTCTCCTGCACCGCATTTTTCACAAGGATAGTATTTTTCTCCATCAGCATTCCTCGCATTTTCAATCTCATATTGACTAATATGAGATACGGAGGGTTTCAGATAACTGCACTCTTTTGATTTATGATACACAGTTCCGTTTTGTGTAATATAGACCAGTTCCTCATCTGCATCTCCACTTTCCGCCTCCCAATCCTGCTCTGTTCCTGTCCATGCAAAAGTACTTGCATGCTGAGTAAATGCCATAACTCCAAGTCCAAATATATCAAAAGGATTTTTTATACGATATTTTACAATCAGATCTATCTTCTGATCCTCCTGTAAAATTTCTGACCCTGTCAGATCCAGTCCTGCTACACCCCCTACTATATGGAGCTTGTTTATATTATCTGTCCCAAGTTGATTAAGAAAGAACGTATAAGCAGCTGCAACAGAGATTCCACTTTGAAAAACAGAGTTCTGATCTGTATTCGTCGTATTGTTGGCTGCATCATTTGCATTTGTTGTAATATTTGTCCCAGTTGTATTGATATCTGACTCTGCATCACTTCCAGCACCGGATACCGTATCATACACATAAGCATATCTGGCTATTGTGCGCGCTTCCTGATAAAGCACTTCCTGAATTTTTATCTGAGCCCCCATGATCTGAATAAAATACATGACACTCATTACTGCATAGATAAAGACCGGAATGACCAGTGCCGCCTCCACGGTTGCGGAGGCAGATAAACATATCCTCCTGCCGCCCTTGGGCATTGTGTGTTTATGGAGAATCTTAGGTTCATCATTTTCTTTTTTTATTTTTATTGGAATTATTATTAGTGGACAGTAAGAGGACATGTTTATCCACCTCCTTTTTAATTTTATATTGGTTATCCCCATTATCTGAGTGATAAATGATATTCTGTGGATATTTAATAACTGTAGTTAAAATTTTGTGAATAAAGCATTCCTGTCTGTTTTATTTCATAGACTGCCGTTGCTTCCAGTGAATAAATATAATTCTTCATTCGAAACTTTTCATGCCCAAGCTCAATCATCCGTAACTCCATTGCATCCATAGTGCGATAATACTTTTTAACAGGCTTTTCCGTATAAAGAAGCAATTTTAGATAATCACTATATGTGGCCCCACCACTATCGTCCTCCTCTGTTCTTACAATTTCTTTTTGTAAAAGATCTGTTAACTCTGTTTTCCAATTGCTACGCGTTTTTACAAATGCTACTTTATGTCCTGCCAGTAATCTGCGGCAATCAGAAATTGCCTCTCCATAAGCCCATACCGTCATGATCAGATATTGTCCTGCCTTAATTACCGCATGAATTCCCGTAAAACCGAGACATACTGACGCAAGTTCCAGACACTCCATCTTTCTTTGCGGATCTGTAAGAATACTGGCTAAATCTGCTGCCATACGTATTGCGACCATTTTTGTGACCACACTTTTTAAGTTGTCTTTATCAGAATTTTCTCCGGCTATAATATATTCCTGCATATAATCAAGCTGTTTTGCTTCCTGTCCTTCAGACAGATAATTTGGAAACCGATTGCTCACGTACTCGTTGTAGAGCAGATTATCACCTGCATCCTGTACTATATTTCCTATTATGTTGTCTGTCGTATCATCTTGAGAAGCTGTTGTTGTTTCTTCATTGGTCTGAGTCATACTTGCAGATGCAAGATTTCCATATGCAATCTCCTTTTCAGAAATCTGACTGCTATCCTCTAGTACCATTCCAAATACGCCGTTTTGTAACTGGCGGTAAAGCCTCTCTACTGCACTTAATCCATCACCACTACTTCCAAATGTAACAGCATCATAACAAAACTCCGGTAAATGTGTCTTGATCGACTCTGTATTCGTTTTCATCTCCTCTATAACATCCTGCATACCATCACAATTTTCTCGTGTCAGCTCTTCAATATCATCGATCTGCTGTAAAATTCCCTGATAGCCCTGCTCTAAAGCTTGCAGCTGATTCTGTGCATCATCCATATTACATATTGCAGTCTGATCTGTACCATAATCTTTTAATTCAGATAAATCTGCACGAAATCCGTCTGACAGGTCTTCTCCCAGCACTTCGCTATTTCCCTCCACATCGACAGATACACTATCTATTTTTTCTTTCATAGATGTAAATGATGCCTTATATTCATCTGCGATTGCTTGCGCTTTCTGACATTGTTCTATGGCACCTTCCAGTTTTTCCTTTAGCCGGTCTCTGTCATCCACAAAAATAGTATTATAATCTGTTAGATCAACAGCCTCATCTTCTTGCGCTTCCTCACAATCCTCGTCCGCATATTCTGCATTTAAGCCCATATCTTCCAGGACCTCTTCGACACTCATATAATGTTGCTCCATACAGTCAAAAACTTTTCCGTTTTGAACTACTGCATTCTCCATACTGACTGTACCTCCCAGGCATTGCTTTGCGAAATCTGCATCCGCATAGACCGGATTTCCACTCCTTGTCCGAAATCCTGCATCTGTTGCATCGATTCCCTCTACCGCTTCAACAAATGCCAGTACTTTCCCATCCAGTTGACCGGTGTAATCTTCACACTCTGTTATCTGTTGTGCGATATCCTTCGTTTTTTCATTTTTCTTTATTTGGCTGTCATCGGTTAAAAACTCTCCTGCCAGATCAGAAACAATCCCTTTTTTCATGTAATCTATAACTTCCTGTCTAAATGCTTCACCACCATTATCTACTGGAGATACCATATCTGTGCATGCAATGCTCTGCAGGCTCGCACCAGAAAGACCAATCTTATCCTGCACACCTGTCTCGATTAACCCCTGCATTGTTTCATCCATTTTTCCATTTTTATTTAGAAACATCACGTCGAATTCATCCAGTAGTGGTCTGTAATACTGTGCAAATAACCCTTCTACTGCGAGACTGTCCGCCACTCCGATCTTTGCCTTGACCGCTGTATCTCCAGCCGAACGAATCAGTGCCATTACGACGGACAACACCAATACAATAACCAGACTTGCAAGCACTGTGATATCACCATCCAGTTCTCTTCTCATTTTCTTTCTTATTGCACTCACACTCCCTCATCTCTTCATGTGCATACGTCTGCGACTGACATTTTTTCTGTGCCAGTCCCAGTTGCATACACCCTATTCGACAGAACTTTTATTACTTTCTCCCACGTATTGTGGGCACCGTTAAAATATGGCAGTCTAAAGTTCTTAAATACTTTCTGCCTGTGTAGTCATTTTTTCAAGAATTGTATTGACCAATTCACCGATCTGCTTCTTAAACACAATAACCAGGCCAATCAGAACAATGATGATCAGAATAATTTCCACAACTCCCATACCACTTTCATCACTCCAAAAGTTCCTCATTGCAGTTTTGCCTTTCTTCCATATCTGCTGCACCTGACTGTTTACCATTTGCATTTTTTCCTGCTGTTTACCCATTTGCATCACCTCCTTTCTATGAGCCTTCATTCGACAATCATCTGACCACATACATTTTTACCCCTCCATCACTACATTTCATCTGTAGTGATACAACCCAAGAGCTAAACATTGTATTCTAATAAAATGACCTAATCTGATAGCATTAAATTCCAAAGGACATAAACGCAGGAATTACAACAATGACCATAACTATGATCAACATCAATCCCATCGGAAGCAAAAGCTTTGTTCCTGCTTCCTCTCCTTGCTTTCTAGCTAGATTGATCCTCTGTAAAAATGCATCATCAGATTCATTTTCCAGCAATCTAATCAGACTTTTATTACCCTTTTTCAGGTTTTGCTCCAGCAGAGAGGAAAATTTCATATATTCTTTCCGCTCGCAACGTTTTCCAAACTCAATATATGCCTGTGCCTCTGATTTCCCCGATTCAATCTGATTTAATGTATAAATCATTTCTTCATAGCACTCCCTGAATGCAGCATTTCTACTACTTTTTTGGTGTTGGTAGTCCCGAACTATTTTGGTCCATGCTTTTCTGATCGTCATTCCTGCGCCAATCAGAAGTGTCATCTTGGAAACCATCTCTGCATACTCGCTCTGCAACTTTTCCTTTCTGCTCTGTATATCCTTTTTTCTCTGAATTTCTACTCCCAGTACTCCAACAAATGCTCCAACAATTCCAAGAACAGCAATCATGCTTTCCAGATTTTCTTTCTTGCTTGAATAAGACAGCTTTGCTCCATTTATCTGATCTGGCAGCTTTAACTGATCCTCTGTTACACTATCCTGTTCCTCCTGTCGGATGCTATCCTCAAGTTCTTTTTCAAACTGCTGCTCTTCGGTCCTGTCCGGCGGATAAATCTGAACCGTCAGCTGTAGCTCTTTTTCATACTGTCCACAAGACATTACAACCGTTAGCCCAACTGGTATCGCCGGATCTGTATTATTCATTTCAGTGTTTTTTACCTGTCCATCTGAAGTGAGCAGATGATATCGATCCGTCTGCCAACTAAGTGACATTCCATATTCCGGCATCTGCGTTACCAGATTCAGATTCTTCGTTACATGATCGAGAGATTCATTTTCACCTACAATGATCTGCTCCATTTCCTCCTGCGCGCGTGCAAAATTTTCAAATGCCTCTTCCTCTGTTAGTTGTTTTGGCTGCACCGTAATTCCCACATTATATTCTGTGTCCTCTCCAGCTTTACGGGCTGTTACTGCAACTTCAGTACTTGCTTCTCCCGTCTGCGGGCGATCGATTATATCAGCCTGTCCATCGCTCTGAATTTCTGATATAAATATCAGACCACCAAATACACCTGCCAAAAAGACTACCCCTGTAGCAACTGCTATTTTTTTATAGATAAGTTCCCTTATATTACGTTCTAGATTTCTATCAGCCGGCTTACTACCTGTTATAGAATGCCATCCTCTCCAGAGCATATCCGCCATAGGATATAACTGTCTTAGTGGATTGGTCTTTTTATCAAATATACTGTAATCCAACTGACTGATTTTGCCTGCCAGCAGATATAGTGCTGTCATAACCACGACAACACATATGTATCCATAGCCCGTTCTATCCACCTCCATTTCCTTTTTCTATTCGGATTTCATCTCTGTCTTTCACTCCATTTTGCTACACCTGAATGTGTACTATTTTCTGTGCTAGTATTACTGCCAGTCCGTAAATCAAAAGACAGACTGTCATAATTGCAATGCCTGCAACATTTCCATACATCGGTGTAATAAATTCCGGAGATGTCAGACGCAAATATCCAATCATACCAAATGGAACCATACACATGATTTTTTCTTCCATTTGTTTGCCACTGATTACTGTTTGGATCTCGCTGCGCACCTCTGATTTTTTTCGAATTGTTTCTGCAGTGTCCCTGATAATCGAAACAAGATCCCCGCCACTTCTTTTTGCATAACGAAAAATCTGTGCAAAATATAAAATATCTTCCACCTGGCTCCTCGCTGCGAAATCATCCATGATTTCTTCAATATTTTCATTAAGTTCGATCCTGTATATGACTTTTTGAAATTCCTGTACGATCACACTATCTGTTCCGTACAACATTTTCATTTCCTGCAGAGCCTCAGAGAAAGAATTTTCAATAGAGTACCCAACATTCAGTGCAAATGAGACTGCAAGCATTCCATCCTTGAACTGATTATTTAGTTCTTCTCGACATTTTCTCTCCCATGAACGTCTACAATATCTGTCATACCCATAAAGAAGAGGTGAAAATAAGATTCCCACAAGAATTTGATTGTAAAATAGAACTGCCGTCACGATGATCATGCCTGTTCCTTTTAACAGGGCATACATTCTTTGTCTGCCTGGATATGGCTGTATTTTATTTTTCCAAGGCTGTAATGCTCTGTTTACATCTGCTTTTTTATTTGTCTGCCCGACACTCTCTGGGACTCTGTTTTTCTCCAGCCTCTTTTTCCACTTTTCATCTAGTTTTGTATACAACTGTTTCCAAGTGTTGTGCTCAACTACTGACACATTTCCTCCTTTCTGACAAGTCCTGCTGCAATTAACTTTTCCTGATGTATAAATTTGTTCTCTGTTCTACACAATGCTCCTGAGACATGTCCCAGGGTACTCTGCTCGTCCTCTTGAAATTCATATAGTGGGTTTAGTGTGATGGTATCCTGTTCATAATTTACAACCTCTGTAATTTGAAGCACCTTTCTCGTTTTATCCCTGACTCGTCCCAGATGTACGATCATATCAATTGCTGATGCGATCTGCCCTTTAATGGCAGATACCGGCATATCCATCCCCATCAGCACCATTGTTTCAAGCCTGCTGATCATATCCTGCGCCCCGTTGCTGTGTCCTGTTGACAGGCTTCCATCATGCCCTGTGTTCATCGCCTGCAGCATATCAATCGCCTCTACACCACGCACTTCGCCAACAATGATCCTGTCCGGTCTCATTCTCAGACTAGCCTTGATCAGTGCTCTGATCGAGACCGAATTTTCACCCTCCATATTGGCATTTCTCGCTTCAAGCCGCACCAGATTCCTGACTCGGTTTAGCTGCAATTCAGCTGAATCTTCAATTGTAATTATTCGTTCATCTTCGGGAATATAATTTGATAGTGCATTTAGAAATGTGGTCTTACCGGATCCGGTTCCACCACTGATAAAAATATTATATCTTGCCTGTACCAGTTTCTGCAGAAAATCTGCTGCTTCACAGGTCACCGATTGAAATTCGATCAATTTTTCCATTGTGATCGGTTGTTTAAAAAACTTTCGGATTGTAACTGCCGGTCCATTGATTGCGATTGGCGGAAGAACGATATTAACTCTGGAACCATCTTTTAGCCTGGTGTCTGTGATCGGTTTTGACTCATTTACTATTTTATTGGATACCGCTGCAATTTTCTGAACTACATCCTCTAATCTTTGTCTATTATCGAACTTCTTATTCCATCTGCACAAATGTCCCTCACGCTCAATAAAAATATTCTGGTATCCATTAATCATAATTTCTGTAATTGAATTGTCATCCAGCAACTCCTGTAACACATCCAGTTTTCTCATACTGTTAAATATTTCGCATCGTATCTGCTCTCTCTCTAAGATGGAAATCATAGTCTGATTACATGCCTCTTTTAGACAACTTTCAATTAACTCAGATAACTGTGCATCTGTATACTCCTGACCTGTATCAGCCAGCTCCCCAACACTGTTTCTGATTTGTATTTTAAACGTTTCCAGCTTTGAACTTCTTTCAAATTCCGTCACTCCTTCTCCCTTCTCTTATTCATTTAAAAAGCTCTGCGCTTCTTTACTTGCTGCTTCCTCTAGATATCCACCTTTCGCAAAGAATTCTGGTCCATTCCAGCAGTGATCGGTTCCCCTAGTTACAGCTACTTTTTTAATCTCACTTTGAATCTGTTCCATCCCCATCTCTAGAAGATAGGTATCAAAATCATTGCACATTCTTGCTTCTGCATCGCAATCTGAGATCGTCATATATATCCGATCACAGCTATCGAACAAAATCCATGGACATTTTACAGCCGTCCCTATATTAATGATAATGGCATCAAATCCAACTTCCTCGCTCAGCCACTCAATTAGCTCTTTCCATTCTCTCTCAGAAAGATCTTCAATGTCCTGTGCACATCTGACCGGTGCAATATAATGAAATGTTGCACATTTTCCGATCATAGATGACACAAACTTCCGAAATTGCTCTTTCTGCTGACTCTCTTTTTCTTTTCTGAACTCATATAACAAGTCTGATAAATTATTATCGGAGACTTCTGCAAGTAATTCTGTTGTTCCAGAGAACTGATCCAGACTGATAAACAGCGTGTTGGTATCCTTTTTTGCTATTTCTTCTGCCAGTAATAAAGAGAAAGAAGTTCTCGCTACCGCATCCGCCAGTGCATATACTCCGACCACCCTCGCTCGTGTCGTCTGTCTGACTGTTTCTCCTGCACATTCTTTCATAATCCGTTCCATAATCTGTGTTGCTTTCTGATACTTAAATAAACTGATGTAGTCCATCTTTTCATCAAATTGATTGAACTCTGTTCTGTTTTTTCCCTCTGTCAGTATTACTTTATATAATGCTGGCAACTGCATCACCTCATCTGTTGTCAATTCTTCATCGAGTAGCAACACTGTGAGCTGTTGTGTCTCTACGAATCCCTGCAATTTTTCTATGCTTGTAAATACAACTGGACGAAATAAAAACTTACTCTCTTCATTCATAAGCCCCATTAACCGGTATGCATAACCCTCATCCTGCATATAAATTCCACATAACTGTTCTTTCATACACTCCTCCAATTTTTTTCTGCCTATTGCTTCCCTACTTTTTAGTTTCTCCATTGTATGAGTACTGCTCCATTGCAAATTTTGCTGGCCTGTTTTTCTCTGCTTTTTCCTGTTGTGCTCAGCCTTTAGCCTTCTACCATTTGCCTATACTTTTCACTCCAACTGCATCTTTTTTTGCACTCTTTCTTCATTCTTTTCCGCTCATCCTGCTCCCTTTTCAAGCTGCACTCTACACTCTGAACTCTTCACTGTGCACTCTATGCCTGCATCCTGATGCATACTTTATCTGAAAACTCCTCTTACTGACAATTACTCTGGCATTTTATTCCCTGTCATAAGCAGAACTGCCATGGCCACCAGCATGGCATATGTAAAATGAATTTTATGAAAACGGTAAGATTTTTTTGCCTCTGCTCGTTTGGGAGGACCCGTATATAAATATTTGTTTTTGATAATCGGAAGATAATCCAAAAATATACTGATACAGCCTGCTACAGCTGCCAGAACTAAAGAAAATAGAAGTAACTGCTTCATACATCCCAGATCTGAAAAACCACATAAGATGCAGAAGAGTTTGATATCTCCTGCCCCCAGTGCCCTAAGCAGATAGAACGGAAAAAGAATGATAAATAGAAAAAAGATCTGTAAAATTTGACTCTGCCATGAATGATTTTGTGTTTTCCAACATAGATTATAAAATACCACGGTAATAAGGCCCCAGATAAGCATAGCATTGGGAATCTTAAAATATACATAATCGGACACTACCGCAGCTGCCATGATCGGTATCATGAATAGTATTGCGATATGCATGCACCTCCTTAGAAAAGTTTTATGACCTTGTATAGATTTTCCATATAAAGCCTATAATATTAAAAATATATTATGAAAGTAGGGTTTTAATTGAAAAAAGAAAAAGAACCTCTTAGTTATGAAGAAAAATATCTTCTTGAGGAAATTGCATTAACTAAAAATGCATTAGACGTAGCATACTCTAACTTCGAGAACGCCGTAGATCCTGATTTGATTGACTGTTACATCTATCAATTAAACTCGGAGCAAAAAAGATTTAAGTACCTCATACAAAAAGCAAAAGAGGCACAGTATAAAAGTGATATATTAGCTGGAACTACCTTTGTTCGGCAAGATGAACAATGATCGTATTGTGTAACCACAGATACTGTTCTCCACACAAACAGTATCTGTGTTCATTGATGTAATATTTAATATCGATAGTACATTCGAAACAATGGGAAAGACGCTATTTATAGCGCTTCAGCTCTGAAAAATCTTCAGCGAGTTCCATTAATCGCTGCTGTCCATCCAGATTCAGCTTACTGTAATAAGAGACCAAACGTTTTGTACGGTCGGAAAGTTCATCGATTTTCGATACATTCTCAATCGTATTCTTAGAAAAATCAATTGGACTGATGCCTAACTTCTGGCAGATGTTGATGACTGTTTCATACGCCATTCCTGATACACCTTTATCCAGTGCTGACATTAATGAGCTGTAAGGCATTTTCATTTCAATTGCAAACTGACGAATACTCTTGTATTGTGCCAGAATTTCTCTCTTCAGTATCTCTTCTTTCGTAAGTTTTTCATTGCTTTTCTTTGCCATGGCAACCTCTTTCTGAATAAGCTTACTCTTATTCCGTGTTGTATCTCCATCTCATATTCCTTATTATGGACTAATATTATCGCAATATCGTAAAGCTGTCAACCCCTAAATTGTATTTTTTTGTTTTATAAAATTTATGGTCCTATTTTTACAAAATAGAATGTTTAAACGCCTCATTAAAAAAGCTCATTTTAAGCCTTTTTTTATGTTCTTTTTACTTTTTTCATTTATAGCGCTAAATTATATACATTTATTTGTACATTTATATACGGTATATAGTTGCATTTATACATTTGTATTTTCATTGTTCTTATGTACGTTATATCGTATATATTACATAAACTCCTGTTAATCTATTTTCGTATAACAAAAAAGACAGCACCATACGCCACACAACCTGTGCAACAAATATGATGCTGTCTTATTCTATTTATACTTTTCTACATAGCTTCTAATCTTCTACTATTAATCGTCTGCATTTAATCGTGTTTCCAATTGTCTGGCTATGTTTCATTTAATCTTAATCAAGTGTCTTAAATGTATTCACTACATTTTCCACTGTAAATCCGAACTGTTCGAAAAGCAGTTTTGCAGGGCCACTGGCACCAAAGCTCTTCATTGTTACATATGCGCCATCAAGTCCAACATATTTACCCCAGCCAAAGTCACTGAGTGCTTCTACAGCAACTCTCTTTCTGACTGCCTTTGGTAATACAGATTCTTTATATTCTGCTGTCTGCTGTTCAAACACATCCATACAAGGCATGCTGACAACTCTGACATCGATACCTGTCTTTGCAAGTTCTGCTTTTGCTTTCACTGCAAGATCTACTTCTGAACCACTTGCCATCAGGATACCATCTGGAACTGCCTTTGTTGAATCTTCGATTACATAACCACCCTTCAGTGCTTCTTTTGAAGATCCAGCCTGTGGTTCAAGATTCTGTCTTGTAAGAACCAGTGCAGTAGGAGTCTTTTCAGACTTAATTGCATAAGCCCATGCTGCTGCAGTTTCAACTGCATCACAAGGTCTGAATACTGAGAAGTTAGGCAGTGCTCTGAACATTGCGAGCTGCTCGATTGGTTCATGAGTAGGACCATCTTCGCCAACACCAATACTATCATGTGTCAATACAAATGTAAGTGGTACGCCCATCAGTGCAGAAAGTCTTGCCATTGGTTTTACATAATCACTAAATACGAAGAATGTTGCAACAAACGCTCTTAAACCACCATGAAGCATAATACCATTTCCGATTGCTGTCATAGCAAGTTCTCTTACACCAAAGTGCATATTGCTTCCACCGTAATTCTCACTTGAGAAATCACCAGTTTCATTCATATGTGTCTTATTAGATGGAGCAAGGTCAGCTGAACCACCGATCAGGTTCGGCATTGCTTCTTTGATCTTATTTAAGACTTTACCAGAAAGAGATCTTGTAGCTTCTGCTTTTTCTCCTGCCTTCCAGTAATCTTCTGAATTAAACAGCTGATCCATGTCAAATCCTTCAAAATATTCATTCCAAAGTTTTGCCATGTCTGGATACTCTTTGCTGTAAGCTGCAAATAAATCATTCCACTTATCTTCTAACTTTGCATTCTTTTCTGCAACTGCCTTGAAGTTATCATAAACTTCAGGTGCTACATAGAATGGATCTATAGATGGATAGCCAAGGTTTTCTTTCATTGCTTTCACATTATCTTCACCAAGTGGTTCACCATGTGCACTTGCTTTGCCCTGTTTTGCAGGACAGCCAAATCCGATCTGTGTATTGACTTTAATAATAGATGGTCTGCTCTGATCAGCCTTAGCTTCTTCAATTGCTTTACCAATTGCTTCAAGATCATTTCCATCAGCTACTTCAAGTGTCTGGAAACCAAAACCTTTGAATCTTGTCAGAACATCTTCTGTGAATGCAATATTTGTGCTACCTTCAATAGAAATGTTATTTGAATCATAAAATACGATCAGTTTACCAAGCTTTAATGTACCTGCAAGTGAAAATGCTTCTGATGAGATACCTTCCATCATACAGCCGTCTCCACCGAGTACATATGTGAAATGATCTACGATATCATAGTTTTCCTTGTTAAATACAGATGCCAGATGTCTTTCTGCAATTGCCATACCAACTGCCATACCCATACCAGCGCCAAGTGGGCCTGTTGTAGCCTCTACACCAACCGTATGTCTGTATTCAGGATGTCCAGGTGTCAGGGAACCTACCTGTCTGAAATTAGAAATATCTTCGATAGAAAGATTTCCATATCCAAATAAATGAAGTAATGAGTACAGTAACATAGAACCATGTCCACCGGAAAGGATGAATCTGTCTCTGTTCTTCCAGTCTGGATCTGCTGGATTGTGGTTCATATGTCTTGTCCAAAGTTCGTATGCCATTGGGGCACAGCCAAGTGGTAAACCAGGGTGTCCTGAGTTCGCCTTCTGAATTGCATCTGCTGATAAAACACGAATTGTGTTTACAGATAAGTTATCGATATTTGTCATTGAATAGTCCTCCTGTTTTCATTATATGAAGTATATGAGTTCTTTATCACTTGTGTGAAAAACTTTTATAAAACAATTTATAGTATCCCTGAAAATAGCAAAGCGGATTTGAGAACTTCATCCTCCATCCGCTTTTCATTGCAAGTCACTTTCTATCAGTCTTTAAAATCAGCTTCTGTCAGGAAATAGATATCTCCTCTGTCGCCACGTTTTTTCTTAATAGATCCGAACAACTTTCTAGATGCTCGTTTTTCTGCCTTCACAATTGCTTTGTCTATAATTTCTTTGATCTGGTCGAGATGAACACAGTCAACCTGTGAGTGAAGTCTGTCAATCTTCAGATACAACTGAAGCAGAGCATCATCATCAATGGCATGCTGTCTCTTTTCTGCATATTTCTTAGCCATTTCTACCAGTTCATTCACTGTATATTGTTTCAAAGTGATTCTATGATTAAATGCTTTTGTCAGTGTAGGATTTACACTAATTAAAACATTGATCTCCGTATCGGCATCTTCAAAGATGACCAACATGCCCTCTGTATCCTGGGACATTTGTTTGAGCATCTCGTTGATACGTTTTGGTTGGATTGCACCTGCATCTTCAACGATCAGTGCAGTTCCTTTCAGTTTTGGCATTGCTTTTGCAATACCCTTTGCATTGATGCTTTCACCAGTTGTCTTTGCTATCTTTCTTGCATTTTCCGGATAAAGGGCATTCAGTGCTTTGATAATGCTGACTGCAAGGTTTGTCTTATCAGAACTTCTGTTACCGGAAATAATAATATTTCCTGTTCTGGATGTCAGCATACCATTTTCACTTTTTGATGTCGTAAAGTATTGAGCCAGCTGCTCTTCCAGTCCTGACATATCACTGTACTTCTTAAAGTATTTTCTAACAGAAGATGGAATTTCTTGTGCTTCTTCCATTGCTTCCTGCTCTAATTCTTCAGGTGTTACTTCTTCCAGTTCTTTCTTTCTGTTCTTCGCAGACTTTCCAAAGAAACTAAAGTGACGAGGTGCCGCTTTGACTTTGTCTTCTTCCGGAATCTGCTGATCTGCAGCTTCCTCGCTGGAATCACTGTTATCAATGTAATCATCCTCATCAAGTAACTGTTCTTCCTCTGACTCCTCATCGAGCGTTGTATTATCGTCAGCTTCTGCTGTATTCTCAGCATCAGGAGCTGTAATTTCTTCCTGTTCTGCCTGATCTGATGACTCTGTCTCTACAGTCGCCTCATTCTCATGCGCCTGTTCTGGTGCATTTTCAGGGCTAACATCTGTCATCGCAGCTTCCAGTTCCGGCTGTTCCTTTTTATCATCGGCGGCTGGTATCTCTGCATCAGCCTGTTCATTTTCGCTGTTCTGTGTTTCTACCTGTGCATCTGTCTGTGCTTCCACCTCATCTGTATGAGTATCTACCAGATCTTCCACGTTCTGTTCCAGCTCATTCTGAACCTGTTTTTCTATCTCAAGAGCCTTTGATTCTTCTCTGACTTCTCTTTCTATTCTCTCTGCTTCCCTAGCAGCTCTCTCTTCAATCTGAGCCGTCAGTTTCGCCGCTTCTCTTGCATCTTCTACCTCAGCTTCTGTCTTAGCAGTTGCCTTTCCTGTTCTGATTGCAAGATCTGTTTTCGCAGACTGAACATTATTCTCTTCTTCAGCTTTCCGTCTTGCTTCTTCTTCATTGAAAGGTTCCCCTTTCTGTTTTGCAAGTTCACGCTGTTTTTCAAGCAGTCTTTCATAATTCTGACGCTGTGCTTCCCGTTCCTCAAGTTCCTTTTCCAATTCTGCCATGGAAAATTCTTTTGTTTCCTGCATACCGTATTTTTCATGCTTGATTTCCTGCATCCAGTCATCCAGACTTAACTGTCCTTCGATCTGTTCATCTTCTTCAAGCTCTTCATCACTGTCAGTTATATCAGTCGGTGCAGTTGCTGCCATTGTACGGAACAACTCTGCATCATCAGGATTTTCTCTCATCAGCTGATCCAGATTACGTGCAATTTCTTTCTGTATGTTCTGTGTGTTATACATATTACTGTAATCTTCAACTGGAACACTGATATTTTCAGCAAGTTTCGCCTCTTCTTCGTTTCTGGCTTCTTCGATCATGCCACGTTCCTTCTTAAATGCAAGAAGCTGTGCATCTCGTTCACTTTCAACGATCAGTCGATTGTTCTGCTCTTCAATCATGCGGCTCTGCTCAGCATTTTCACGCTTTGCTTCTTCGTAATTGTCTTCAATCTTCTTTCTGGCATTTGCAATTAATTCCTTAATTGACTGACCAGCCTTCTGAATGTCATCATTCTCAGGGAAT
This sequence comes from uncultured bacterium, assembly GCA_905215405.1. Classification (GTDB taxonomy): domain Bacteria; phylum Bacillota; class Clostridia; order Lachnospirales; family Lachnospiraceae; genus CAJMQE01. The sequence goes on along the minus strand of CAJMQE010000011.1, from coordinate 26,665 downwards.
ATCTCATCTGGACTTTTTGCCAGAACTCGTGCATTCTTATCATGTTTAGAACTCTTATATTTATCGGGAGCAATGGTAAATGTAACACTACCAGAATCAGAATCTTCTTTTGCGTCTACCGTATCATCCTGATTATCTGCGACAGCATCGTTCTCAGAATCTTCTGCCGACAAAGTTGGCATTACTGTATCAATATCATCTTTTTTCTCTGCCACTTCCTGACTATCTTTTGCTGCAGACTCTACTACCTGATCGTCCTGAACTTCAGCAGTTTCCTGTGTTCCGTCCGTTTCTTCATCAGCCTTTTCCTCTACCGCTTTCTCTTCGTCAGAAGCACCAAATGCTTTTCTGAACAGAGATTTGATAATCCCTTTTGATTCCGTACCATCTTCTCTGGCATCCTCTTCTTCAGACTCTTCTTCCTCTGCCTGCTCAAAAGAGGTCTCCTGCTGGTCATGTGCTACAACAGACTCAGTCTCTTCTGCTGCTTGTGCATCGCTTTCCTCTGTCTGCTCTGCATTATTAGTCTGCTCACGAAATGCTTCTTCTATTTCATCTTCCTGTATTCTCGCCTTTTCTTTTGCTTCTGCGAACTGCATTTCCTGCGTCTTGTCCAGATCCAGGCCTTCCTTTTCTTTATCAGCTTCGTCTAGGATCTTCTGCTGGGATGCAGTAATTGATGTATACTGCTGTTTTAAACGGATTGCATTTTCTACATAAATGCCATCCTGGAACCAGAGTATAATTTCATCACATTCTTTGATACAGTCCTCAATTCTGTTTGCTCTGCTATAGAGTTCTGCCAGTTCAAACAGATATCTTTCATCGATCTCATGCTCTTTGTACTCTTCAAGAATCGTAATCTGTTCTCTTGGAGCTGCATTCTGCGCTTTACGTAATTCATAAAGCAGGATGTAACGATTCACATCATGCTGAGACATTTTGATATATTCTTTATATAAATCTTCTGCATCTTCAAATTCATGCATTTTGATAAAAAGCTGTGTCAGCTTATAAACAAGTCGTCTTCCCCCAAGATTCCTGTTATAAGCAAGAATGGCTGTATCTCTGGCTTCTTCGTAATCACCAGCTGCTTCCTGCACATTAATGATCAGCGCAAGAGTCGTCCAGTCTTTCACCTTACGCCAGTCCATTTCTTTGGCGATCTTCGCTGCTGTTGTATAATCTTTTTTGCCAACTAATTTTTTAATTTGCTCAAGTTTTATATTTAATTCGTATTTATCCACGATTTGCGCCACCTTTTTTTTACATATGTGTTTTAAGTTTAACACAGGGTATATTATATGTCAAAATAAAATGCCCTGCCGTAATGCCGTCCTAATCTTCCTCAATTACCTGTATTTCAAGGAAATCGAAGTCTATATTTTCAATAAAATTGTCCTGCAGGAAACGCACTTTAGAATGTTTCTGAAAGGTCTCAATATTACTATCAAGCCAGATCGGTTTCCCAAGATCAAATTCATAGCATGCCTGCTCAATTCCATTGAATATTTTCTGCGTTCTTGACATATTTTCGTCTGGATTCTCAACTACAGTATCTTTTACCAGATGATTATCATTAAATATTTTACACCAGAGTCGGAACATAATTACCTCCTTATTATAGACAATTTTGCTTCATGGTCTTACTTTATCTGAAAGAAAGCGCCAGTTATATATCTGGCTTATTTGTCATTGTTATAACAGTTTCAGAGTTTTTAGTATATCACTAAACCTTTTATTTTAAAACAGCTTTTCCGCATATTGGCGGTATATTTTCAAGAGCAATGTGGAACGATAAAATATACAGACATTTATGAATCTGTGCCCTTTATAAGTTTCAGTTAAAAAGCCAAAAAATATGCGAATGGAGGATTATCATGGCAAAATCAGACAAAACGAAACAGGATGACTACTATTTTACCGATTGTGATTATTTAGATGATAGCGATGCCTGTTCCATGCATGAATGTACCGGACTGATTCCAAAAGGATTTGTCAAAGAAAATGCAATAAATGCATACAATGACATTTACGAATTCGGTAAAACAGAGGCTGACAAAACGAAAAAATCAGGAAAAAATCATACTGATACGGTGGAGCAGCACCATTTTCGATAACCGATCCATGAATAGGTCCGATCGATCGTCTCTTGATTTTACCTGCCAAAGATGTTAAACTTTCTCATAACTGACAAGACAGATGACTTTACACATGTTAGTCATCTGTCTTTTTTTACAGTACCTAACGATTATTTAAAAGAGAAAGGAATTACATAATGCAGAAATTTAAAAAATTACTAAACTATGTTTTCATCGATGGACTCGGTGGTATGGCTCTGGGTCTGTTCGCTACACTGATTGTTGGCACCATCATTCAACAGATTGGTTCGCTCATTGGCGGTAACGTCGGTCAGATGATCTTTCTGACAGGCAAGCTCTGTGCCGCTGCGACCTGCGCGGGCATCGGCGTTGGCGTTGCTTATAAATATAAAGAGGCGCCTCTGGTAGTCATCTCTGCTGCCATCTGCGGTTTCGCCGGCGGATATGCCTCTAAAATGCTGGCTGGTACCATGCTTACTGATACAGGTGCTATTCTTCTGGCTGGACCGGGTGAACCACTTGGTGCTTTTATCGCTGCAGAAATCGGAATCAGTATTGGTCATCTCGTTTCCGGCCGTACCAAAGTTGATATTCTTGTCACTCCGATTGCTACTATTGCTTCTGGTACTGCTGCTGGTCTCCTTGTTGGTCCTCCAATCTCAGGCTTTATGACCTGGCTTGGCGATATTATTATGTTTGCAATGGAGCAACAGCCATTTCTCATGGGAATTCTGGTTTCTGTCATTATGGGTATCATTCTGACTCTGCCGATCAGTTCTGCTGCTCTTGGTGTTATTTTAAATTTGAATGGAATTACTGCTGGTGCTGCTGCAGTTGGTTGCTGCTGCCAGATGGTCGGATTTGCCGTTGCAAGTTACCGCGAAAATAAAGTCGGCGGTCTTGTCGCACAGGGTATCGGTACCTCTATGCTGCAGATTCCCAACATCGTCAGAAAACCTTTGATCTGGATTCCTGCGATTCTGTCCAGTGCCATCTTGGGCCCGATTTCATCTGTATTGCTAAAAATGACAAACAATGCTACCGGTTCCGGTATGGGATCAGCCGGATTTGTTGGACAGATCATGGCATGGCAGACAATGACGCAGACAACTTCTTCTGTTATTGTTGCCACTGAAATTATTATGATGCATTTCGTTCTGCCTGCACTTCTTACTTTCGCAATTTCTGAAGTTATGCGAAAGAAAGGATGGATCAAACCAGGAGATATGCTTCTGCGTCTTTAATTACCATAGCAAAAAAGTGTGTCAGCTTTTTGACAGCCTGACACACTTTTTTATTATCTACTTATTTATTAATTTTTTCTATTACTTTTCCTATCTTATTTGTTCTTTCGCTCTCTCTGAAAATATTCCTTCGTTTCCTTTGCAACCACACCGCTTAACGCGATCAGTGCAATCAGGTTTGGAAGTGCCATCAGTCCATTAAAGATATCAGCAATTGTCCATACAGCTGAAACAGTCATATATGGTCCAATAAATACAGCTGCAATATAGAGCCATCTGTAAATCTGAACTGCTGTTTTATTTCCACCAGAAAGATATTCAAGACATCTCTCTCCATAATAGTTCCATCCAAGAATAGTCGTAAATGCGAAAAATACCAGACACAGCATCAGGATTACGGATGCTGCTGAGGTTGGAAGGAAATAGAGTCCTTTCTGAAACGCATCTGTTGTTACCTGTACACCTTCCAGCGCTTCATTCTGCCAAGATCCCATCATAATAATTGAAAGACCTGTCATAGTACAAATTACAATCGTATCAATAAATGTACCCGTCATAGATACCAGCCCCTGGCGAACAGGTTCTTTTGTCTTTGCTGCAGCTGCTGCAATTGGTGCAGAACCAAGACCAGATTCATTTGAGAAAATACCTCTTGCAATACCATTTCTCATGGACATCGCAATTGAAGCGATCACACCACCTGCGATCGGCTTCACTCCAAATGCACCCTGAATGACTTCTGAAAGTGCGCCCGGAAGTTTGTCGATATTTGCAATGATCAGGACCAGCACTGCTGTTACATAAAGAATTGCCATAAACGGCACAACGACCTGTGACACATTTGCAATTCTCTTAATTCCACCGATTACGACCAGACCAACACAAATTGATAAAACAACTGCTGTCACAACAACAACGATGGAATAATCCATACCGAAAATATTTACTGTATGCTGTTTATCAGGATCGAAAAATCCCTGAACAGCTGATGAGATACCGTTTACCTGTGAAAATGTTCCGATACCGAAAAGTCCAACGCCTGCGCCAAAGAATGCAAATATTTTAGCAAGCCATTTCCACTTTTCGCCCATACCGTTTTCTATGTAATAGAATGGACCACCAAGAACATGACCATCTTCATCGATCTTTCTGTACTTGATTGCCAGAAAGCCTTCTGTATACTTGGTTGCCATTCCGAAAAATGCTGCGATCCACATCCAGAACAATGCTCCCGGACCACCTGCAAGAATACCGACTGCTGTTGCAACACCTACAATATTACCTGTACCGATCGTAGCAGATAATGCTGTACATAATGCTCCAAAGCTTGTAACCTCACCTTCGCCGCCTTCTTCATTCTTTACCATAAATTTCAGTGCTCTTGGCAGATGAAGTATCTGAATTAAATTCAGTCTGCATGTCATATAGATACCAACTGCAAGAATAAGCACGATCAGAGGGACGCCCCATACGAAACTATCCACCTGTTCCAAAATACCACTAATAGATCCTAACATACTCACCTTTATCCTTTCGTTTTCTCCGTGTAACCTCAATCCCGGTATTACATTTTTCTGTCTTTGTTTTTCCGTTTTTTTATGCGTGCTGCATACATCTGTGCGCCCGCCACTGACAGCAAAAACAATTACATGAAATATGTTAATACAGTAAACCAATGAAGTTAATTATATTATTAAATATTTTTTATTGCAAGAAAATATTCTCAATCCAGCCATATTTTGTCTTATTTTCCCATTTTTGCTCTTATAAATTATACTTTTAAATCCTTTTTTCTTCTCTCTATTATTCTTATTTTCTGCAATCCGTCTGAATGGTCAATGCCTTTGTCAGAGAATCTAGCCAGCTGTTCCTGTTCTTTCTTTCCACATCCAGCTGTGTCACGATCGTACTGTAAACTCTTCTTTTTCTCCAAACACCACTTTGATCTGGAATTACAAATATTCCCATACTGTTGATTACATAAAAGCAGCCATTTTCCTGCCCCAGATACATCATAATATGTCCCGGAAAGTACAAAAGGGAACCTGGCAATAAAGACGATAGAATTTCTTTCTTTTTGTTCGGGTTAAGATCTTTCATACAACACAACTTTCCAGGCAGACGAATCTGATTTTTGGCATCTCTCGTCATCTGAATACCAAAACATCTGTATACTGCAAAAATCATACCTGAGCAGTCTCTGGAGTCATACATTCCTCCCCAGCCATAAATATTTCCCAACATTTTAAATGCCTGATTAATACAGTTGGTAATGGTATACGGCATCCAGCCAAGACTGACATCCTTTGACGCCGGCAAAAAAACACTCTGTCTATAAAGTTTTCCATTGCTGTCCCTGTAAGGAATGGAAACGCAGAAATTATCCAGTGGATATCGCCAGGATTTCCGTTCCTCCCCCACCATCTCCATCTGCACATCAAGTAATTCCAGTCTGCTTCCCATTCCGATTTCAAGTCTGGATATATCCGGTGTTTGTGGATCGTATTCCAGTCTGATCTTATCTGCTGTGACAACCAGAAACTGATCATAATCCCAATATTGCTTCCACTCATCAAATGTCTGCGCGACACCGATATTTGCTGCAAGCACCCATCCCCTGTAATAGGATGACTGAATAAAATACCAGTTCGTATCAACACTCTGCTGTAAAATTACGACTGGATCGTTAAAGAGCAGCTCACTCATCTGCAGATCATCTGAATAAGGATCTTCCTTGTCGGCATGCACCCCTTCCAATACCGGGAAAGCTCGGATCAACGCCCTTTTTACTGCAATTCCATAGCGAACTGGTCTCGCCCCTGTAGCAGCCAATCCTGTTGTATCTGTAGTATTTGCGATCTCCTGATTTAACTGCTCTATTCCTGTATTTCTTCTGGCCTCGCTCCAGAATGATTCTGGTGTTTCAACACCCCTCTGCCATGTAATCCAATCCGGGATCTGATACTTCTCTATTCTTCTTTTTAGCTCCACTACAGAAATTGTGTCCGTTGCCTGCCCATCCAGTCCTTTCAAATGAAATTCTTCTATATCATATAATGCATCATCCTTTAAATTCTTCATAGCTCTTTCATTATATTTTTGAATTTCACATGCATCCATGATCCGACAGCACACATTTCTGCTTTTCTGAATCCAGTATTGCGACGTCAGCATCTTTGGTGTTACCCCTGGTGCTCTTCTTACATACTCATAAGTCTTGCCTGATATGTCATCACAAACAATTGCCATATTTTAAGATCTTCCTTTTCTTTCTTACCACTAATCTTATTCCTGCCAGCACAAAAAAAGACTGGAACATTATTTCTAATGTTCCAGTCGCTTTGGTATTTTGCAATATTCTTTGGTAGATCTACTAGTTCTTTTGTAAATTACTACTTTGTCTTTTGTAAATTGCTATTTTGTCTTTTGTGAATTACTTATTTTGCTTTTGTGAATTACTTTAAATGAGGTTTAAAGTTTATCTTTTGTTAATTAGCTTTTTTATAAAGCTTTGTCTTTTGTTTGTAGCTTTATAATAACAGATAGTTCTACATAAATCAACACTTTTATGTATATTTTTATTTTATTTTGTCGAATTTTGTGGTTTAATTACAAATAGTTCTTGCTTCTCAAGTCTGCTCACATGATTGCGTTCGTAATAAGCACACTGGCCAGAATTCCCACAGCCGTTACGAACAGCCCTCCAGGTAGCGTCCATCTTGTTTTTTTCACTTTAGCCGCAATAAAATAGACCGACATGGTGTAGAAAACTGTTTCGGTGCAGCACATAATAATAGAAGTTAACATTCCTATGTAAGAATCCGGTCCGTAGTTCTTGAATATATCCAATGTGACCCCAGTTGCTGCGGAGGCACTAAAAAGCCGTACGAACAGCAGTGGAATCAGCTGTGCTGGAAACCCAAGCAAATTTCCAACAATGCTCATCTTCTGTGCAAAAAAATCAAGGAATCCAGACGTTCTGAGGATACCAATAGCCATCATAAGTCCGATCAGTGTCGGCATAATTCCAAACACTGTTTTGATTCCGTTCTTTGCTCCATCCACAAAATTGTCAAAGACATCTGTTCGTTTGAACAGACCATAAACTACAATTGAAACAATTAATACCGGAATAATATACTGTGATAACAGAACTAATGTATTCATACTCACAACCATTCTTTTTTTTAAATATATTCTGCATGCAACCGGCATATACTTGATTCTCTCAATACTGAATTATGTCTATCTGTTTTTTGGATCTGACTCTTCCTTGTTTGATATGCTTTGTCTTACACCTTCTTCATCTTGCGTAGATACTTTTCGTTTCTGCATGATCTTACAAAAAATGATTCCTGCTATGGTAGATATGCTGGTTGCGATCATTCCTGGAACAATAACTGCTGCTGGATTTGCTGACCCGTACTGACTTCTGTAAGCAATAATATTTACCGATATCAGCTGGATCGATGATATATTAATCACCAAAAAAGCGCACATGGTATTGCTCGCTGTATTCTTCTCTCCATTGAGTTTTGCCAGTTCCTTCATCGCCATAATTCCAGCTGGTGTCGCAGCCCACCCCAGTCCTAGAAGATTAGCGATCATATTGGTCGCCATATAGTTCATGGCTTTCCCCTCCGGCGGGATTTCTGGAAACAGCCAGTGCATAAACGGACGCATTTTTTTCGTACACGCCTGAATTATTCCAGCCTTTGATGCGATTTCCATCAGTCCGGTCCACAAAGACATCACACCCAACATGGTAATACACAACGAAACTGCCTCTTTTGCTGAGTCCAGTGCTCCATTGGTCACTGCCCCCATCGTTCCGTTGATCGCAGAAAATGCAACTCCGATAATAATGATAAATGCCCAGATATAATTTAACATGACAGCCCTCTTTATCTCTTTTAACCTATTATATGGCATCCAAAATTCTGTCATGCTTCACTTCCAAATCTTTATATGGAAAAATCTTTATAAAAAATATCTTTAAGTAAAATATCTTCATATAAAAATCTATATTTAAAAAAACCGGAAAAGAACACAATCTATAAATTGTGCCGTTTTCCGGTCATCCTATTGAACCGACTGGATTGCTTCCAGCCGTTATTTTATTGTTTTATCAGAAATTCTGATTTTAGAAATATACCAGTTCTTCAGCCGCTGGTTCACAAGGTGTGACCTTTGTTGCATAAAGTACAGGTCCTTTTTTGTGGTATGCCATCTGGAACTCATATTTGATCGTTGCTTCCACCATGACCCAGTCACGTGTCTTCAAAGATGCACTATCATCCCATGCACATACATATCCAATAAATGCAGTATCTGCTTCACAGCATGTCATGGCTTTTCTGCCAGGTACAAACTGTTTGTCTTTGAATCGTTTTCCTTTGTATACCTGTCCTTTAAATCTGACTTTTTTACCTTTATATACTTCAGGTCTTTCTGACACATCCATATACCAGATTCCATAATCAGCTTCTTCGACTTCGATCACATCTGCTTTTACATCATATGGAAGTTGTTCTGCTGTAGAGACCATATCTCCATTTGTATCTTCAAATACCAGCTGTGCAGCACCATTGAGCATTTTCACGCTTCTTCTCCAGGTACCTAGTTCCATACCTGACTGACATCTGTTAAAGATAACCAGTTCTGCATCTTTAAATGTTTCTGCGGCGATCATCTTCATATTATTCCACATAACACCGAAAGTTTCTGCATTTACCAGGGTGATACTCTGGTAAACAGCCCATCCAAATGGCTTTTTCATGTCATTTAACAGGGATTTTTCCCACATTCCGTTATATTCCATGATGACAAGCCATGGATCATACTTCTTATCCAGTTCTGCAAGTTTTGCTTCTGTGAACTCTTCTTTTTCAAGAACGACCATATCAATGCCGTGCTTTTTAAGAAGTTTTTCATCATATTCTTCATCGCCTTCCTCACAAACGATGAGGAGCTTATTTTTTGCTTCATCGAACTGGCCCTGTTCGATCGTGTCACTGATAAATGTTGTTTTACCACTATCAAGGAAGCCATCTATTAAAAACACGGGAATTTCGTAATTATCATCCATGCATTTATCCTGCCTTATCATCTTATTTTTAATGCTTTATTTCCCAATTATTCTGGTTCAAACATAATGTCCTAATTATTTTCCAGATATTCTGGTTCAGACATAACGTCCTAACTATTTCCCAGGTATCCTGGTTCAGACATAATGTTTTAATTATTTAACATGAAATAAAGTCTTTAATTTATCTTCATCAAGTTTTGCACCGATTACACAGATACGTCCTGTGAAATCAGCTTTTCCTTCACGGATTTCATATTCACCTGGTACAAGATCGAAATACATCCAGCTGCCATCCTTCTGAGGAAGCATACCCTTAGAACGAAGGATCTGTCCATACTCTGTAGTATCAGCAAGTGCCTGTAAAATCTTTTCAAGCTCATCTTTTTCATATTTATTAGGAGTTTCTACGCCCCAGCTTGAGAATACTTCATCTGCATGATGATGTCCATCGTGATGATCATGTCCACAGCCACAGCCACATTCTCCATCGTGATGATGATGTTCATGTTCTTCATGATTGTGATCGTGTCCACAGCCACATTCGTCATCATGGTGATGTTCGTGTTCTTCATGATCGTGATCGTTTCCACATCCACATTCATCATCATGATGGTGTTCATGCTCTTCATGATCGTGATCATGTCCACATCCACATTCATCATCGTGATGGTGATGATGTTCATGTTCTTCATGTGCTTTTTCAGCCTGTTCTGCAAGAAGTTCTAATTCAAGATTTGTTACATTTTCCATAGCTGCAAGAATCTGTGCACCATCCAGGTCTTCCCATGGAGTTGTGATGATATGTGCATTCGGATTCAGCTCTCTGATCATTTCAATTGCTTTATCCAGCTTGTCTTCTTTCTGCATCTGTGTTCTGCTCAGGATAACAGTTCCAGCATGTTCGATCTGGTTGTTGAAGAATTCACCGAAGTTCTTCATATATACTTTTGCCTTTAATGCATCTACTACTGCAGAAGCACTGTTCAGTTTGATCTCATTTTCAATATGAAGATCTTTTACTGCTTTAATTACATCAGATAATTTACCGACACCTGATGGCTCGATAATAATTCTATCAGGATGATATTTATCAATTACTTCCTTCAGAGATGTACCAAAATCGCCTACAAGTGAACAACAGATACAGCCAGAATTCATTTCACGAATTTCAACTCCTGCTTCACGAAGGAATCCACCATCGATTCCGATCTCACCAAATTCATTCTCTATTAAAACTACCTGTTCGCCTTTTAATGCTTCACCTAATAATTTCTTGATCAGTGTTGTCTTACCTGCACCTAAAAAGCCTGATATTATATCTACTTTTGTCATATTACTTACTTCCTTTCCATTACCTTCGCATCTTACTGCAAATCCTATCGTAACTATTTTTATCTACACTGTGCAACATTATACTCTTTTTACCATTTTCCCGCAAGCAAAAGGATTTTCTAAATATTCCAGTGTACTTTACTTCCCTGGTCCGTCTTTTCCACGATCAACTTATGATCGATCTGCTCTTTCAGTTCAGTTACATGAGAAATAATCCCGACAATTCTATGATCGCCTGCTAGCTGGTTGAGAATCATGATTGCCTGCTCCCTGGACTCATCATCCAGAGAACCGAAACCTTCATCAATGAACATCGTTTCCAGCTGTACTGCCCCCGCTGAATTCTGGATAATATCCGCTAGTCCCAATGCCATTGACAGGGCTGCCATAAAGGACTCGCCTCCGGAAAGTGTCTTCACATCCCTGATGGAATCTGTTACCATGCTGTAAACATCAAGATCAAGTCCTGATGCTCCCTGTCCTCCTAGATCGGAGAGATCTCTACAGACAAGTTTGAACTGTCCCGATACCATCTTTAACAAACGTCTGTTGGCTGCATTTATGACCTGTCTGAAATACTGTCTGAGCACATAGGTCTCAAAATCCATCTTGGCACTTCCGCTCAAATTTCCATTTGCAGTCCTATAAAGTGAGGAAATTGTTTCATATTTTTTCGTCAGCTGTTGTCTCTTTTGTGCGAGCGCCTTAAGTTTCTTTGCTGCTTCCGTGATATTCGCAACTTTGTTATATAACTCTTTATTCTGTTTTTCCAGTTCTTTTTCAGAGTCCGTAAATTCTTTCAACCGGCTCTTTATCTCTTCCAGATCAACTCTTCTTTTTCCTTCGGTCTGCTCCTGATATGCCTTAACACCTGACTTCATACCAGCATAGGATTCGTTGAACTGCTGGATCGTCTTTTCCATTGTATCCATTTGTTCTGTTGATCGCAGTGCCTGTCTATATTCTTCATAAGAAGCAAATTCCTGTTGTTCCCGCGCCTGTACGAAATCTTTTTCTGCACTTTCCTGTGCTTTCTGTAAATCAGAGAATGTCTGCTCTGCCTGTGCAAGTGCTCCCTTTTTCTCATCGATCAGACGATCCAGCTTCATCTTTGCCATGTCCGCTGCTTCTTTTCTTCCGGCAAGATAACTGATACGAATCTGGGAATGGTACCGGTAACTGGCAGCTTTTTTCTGCGCTTCCTGCAGTTTTGTTTCTGCCTGCACGCCAGCTTTTTCGATATTTTTGTGCAATTGATCTGTCTGCTGTTTTAATGCATCCAGATCTTCTAACAGTTCTTCTGTCAACACACCAGACAATTCTGCTCCATCCGTATTTCCGTCTGAAATCATCAACGTCCGCAGCTGACTGATTTCTTTTCTAAGAAGTGTCCTCTGTCCATCGAACCGATTCTTACATTCTGAGAATCGGTTTGTACACTGATCCCGGCGTTTCTCTGCTTCTTCCCTGCTCTTCTTCGCCTGTTCGACCTGCTGCTGGGTAGCTGCACCTTCACTAAGTTCCTTCGGATGTGGATGCTGCGTTGCTCCGCATACAGGACAAGGTTGATCATCGACCAGCGTTTCCGCAATCACGCCTGCTTGCTCAGACAGAAAACTATCAAAAACCTGTTCATAATGCTCGGAAGCACTACGGTAACGAGTATTTGCATTTTGCAATTCCTGATAGCTACGTATCTCTGTCTCTTTATACTTTCTGAGTTCCTCTACACCTGAACAGATCTCTGTAATGCCATCCATCTGTCTGCTGCATAATTCTACCTGCTGTCTGAGTGCAGTGAAATCTAGATTGACATTCTGAAAAAATCCCTGGATTCTTGCCAGCGAGTTTGTATTTTCATTTGCCTTTACTGCCTGTATAGCTGCACTTTCAGCCTGTTTAAATGCTTTTGGATCTTCTCCAAGTGCCGCATCCAACGTCGCAACGATTTTCTGCAGAGTCGGAAGTTCCTGCTCTGTCAGTTCTGTGATTTTGGTCTGCTGTACTTGTAGTTCCTGCGCCTTTGGTTCATTTTCCTTCAGCCATCCGCTCATTTCCATACAGGTCTTTTTTGCTGTTTCTGTATTCTTTTTACTAGTCTCACAGATTCGATCGAATTCATATACGATTTTTGCCTTTTTTGCCCTGCCAAGAATCCTCTGCTGACTTTGTATGTCCTCTTTTTTACTCTCAAGACGTTCCAGCATTTCCTGAGATTTCGCCAGCTTCTGGAATAACTCTTCGATCTGGGTCGCCGCATGCAGTTCTGTCTGCGCCTGTCCCTGTTTCATACGGATCTGGTCCATTTTCTCCTGTAAATGCTTTTGCTGTACTGTCAGTCCTGATAATTCTTCTTGCATCAAGCCCTGTACTGCCTCCAGATCCGGATGCGTTCCATCTGCCTGTTCACCATAGCCGATTCCCTTCATATGAATCAGACATTCCTTGCGATTATCCTCGAGTTCTCCGTATACCGCCTGAAAACGGTTCTTTAATTCCTCCTGGATTCTCCAGAAAATTTTTGTATTAAATATTTTCGAAAAAATCACTTTTCTATCACGGGATCCCGCATGCAGCAATCTTAAAAAATCTCCCTGAGCAATCATTACGACCTGCGCGAACTGTCCGGCATCAAGCCCGATTATATCCACGATCTTCTGATTCGTCTCCGCTTTTTTGCCCATAAATTCTGACCCATCTGGCATGATCAGACTGACTTTTGATGATTCTTTCGTGCTGCTGTATGTGCCATCTGCTTTTTTCCTATGGCTCATTCTTTCATATTCCGGATTACGCCGGATTTCATAAATCTGTCCGGCATACTCAAATTTGAATCTGACATATGTTGGTACGTCCAGTGCCGCATACTGACTACGCATCATATTTCCATCACGCTGATTTCCACTTGTTCTATCATAAAGTGCATACGTTATGGCATCATAAATAGTGGTTTTCCCCGATCCGGTATCTCCTGTGATCAAAAATATACCACTCTTGATTTTTGTAAAATCTATTTCTGCTTTTCCGGCATAGGAGCCAAATGCCGACATTTCCAGATATAATGGTTTCATCTGCCCGCTATGCCTCCTTTGCTTTCTCTAATACTTCTGTCAGGATCTCCTGCTCTTCGTTTGTCATCGTCCGGTTCTGCATCTTTTCGAAAAATTGTACAAATGCATCTGCCGGATCAGAGATCTGCTCGATCTCTTCCACTTCTTCCAGCTTTGCCCGTGTTCTTGCATTATCAATTCTCAGTTCCAGAATATGTGGATAGACTTCACGTAACCGATCCAGTGGTCGGTAAGTCTCCAGCTCATCCGTCAGTGTCACACTGACATAATCATCCTGGGTTGCCTCGTCCGCCATTGCCAAAACCGTTTCCAGTTCTCCATGAATTTCACGAACATCCCTGAGTGGATGCAATTCGATCTTTTCCAACTGGGGTTCTTCTCCTTTTTCATTCAGCGTAACGACTAGCAGGCCTTTATGATGATTCTGCTCACTTACCGAGTACTTTAAAAGTGTTCCACTGTACCGTATCTTTTCCATACCTACCCGTTGTCCACCATGTATATGTCCCAGTGCGACATAATCAAAGTCTGAAACCGCACTAATATCAATATTGTCCAGTCCACCAACTGACAGAAGCTCTGATTCGCACCGATCTGGTTCTTTCCCAGAAAATGTGTAAAACTGATGAGATACCAGTACGTTTCTCTGCGTGGTATCTATGTGCTCTCTCTCAATCATCTTTCTGACAGCTTCATCATAAGTCTCCGGAACTTCTTCCAGCACATTTCTTACAAATCCGGGCTTGATAAATGGAAGCAAAAAGAAATTCACTTCCCCATATTGGTCCTTTAATACAACTTTACGAATATGATCTTCGCTGGTCTTAGGAGGCACTCCGGCTATATATATTTGCTGACGGTCGAGGATCTGACTCGCGTATTCCAGTCTTTCCGCACTATCATGATTTCCACTGATGATCAACACTGGAATCGCAGGTTCCATCTCTGTCAGCTTTGTCAGGAACTCATCAAAAAGAGTAACGGCATCCGCTGAAGGCACAGACTTATCGTACACATCTCCTGCAATCACAATTGCATCCGGACGCAGCTTTTTTGCCTGTTCGATGACCTGATCCAGAATCACCCTCTGATCCTGATTTAAATGGTACCCATATAGTTGCTTGCCAATGTGCAGATCCGATAAATGGAAAAACTTCATACTACTCCTTCCTGTCTTTACCCGGCCTATACTGCCAGATTATCTACAATCACTTTACTCAGATATTTAAAATTAAATGGTTTTGAGATATGTGCAGTCATCCCCGCCTGTACTTCTCTTTCTATATCTTCTCGAAAAGCATTCGCTGTCATCGCAATGATCGGAATTCTTCCTGCATCCATTCGATTCAGTGCACGGATCTGACGGGTTGCATCATATCCATTCAACACTGGCATCTGAATATCCATCAGGATCATCTGATAATAGTTTTCTTCCGACTGCATGAACTTCTCATATGCTTCCTGTCCATTCATTGCTACTTCAATACTAGCCTGCGCTTCTTTAAATATTTCTTTTAAGATCTCCATATTCATCTCGTTATCATCCACGATCAAAATATGTTTTCCCTGCAGTTCCCATGCTCTCAGATCTTGTTGGTCCCCATGGTTTCCCTTGTACGATCCTGCAAAGAACAACTCATGCTTTTGTTCCTGTTTCTGTTCCTCTAACTGGTGGTTCAACTGTTGATTCATCTGTTTGTATCCGTTACCATTCATACAGCTGATCATAGAATCAATGCCCTGCTGCCGTTCCCTGCTGTCCTTCTGACTATTGAAGCTTTCATCCAGACCTACTGCAATCATCTGGCTGTTTTTATGCTGTTCTGACCGATTCTTGTCCTGACTGAAAGTTTTTCTACCCGTATCCGTATGTTTTTGCGCAATTGTCAGTGGCAGTTCAATATAAAAGCAGGTTCCTTCATTCAGCTTACTTTCTACTCTGATCTTTCCGTCCAGTGCACTGATAATGCTCTTTGTAATTGGCATGCCAAGGCCTGTCCCCTGTACTTTGCTGATTCTGGAGTCTTCTGCTCTGACAAAAGGTTCAAACATATGACTGACAAAGTCCTCCTGCATTCCAACTCCATGATCCCGGACTGAAATTTCATACAATGCCTTTCCCGGCAGGTCAATTTCTTTCTCACTGATCGTAAAAATAACCGTTTCCCCTTTGTCTGAATATTTTAGGGCATTCGATAAAATATTAAGCAGTGCCTGCTGCACTCTGACACTATCTCCCATAACTTTTCTGTGTCTGAGCCCCTTTACATTGACTGAGATGCTCTGTTCCTTTTTTGCCGCGATTGGGCGCATGATTCCCATGATCTTCTGCACGAACTGCATCAGATTAAATTCTTCTTCCTGAATATCTATATTTCCAGACTCGATCTCTGACATATCCAGTACATTATTGACCAGCTCCATCATATGTCCGCTGGCTTCTGAGATATTGTCAAGACAGTATCTGACTTTATTAACATCATCCAGATTTCGCAATGCGATTTCTGTCATTCCTACAATTCCGTTCATTGGTGTTCTGATATCATGTGATATTTTTGAAAGGAACTCACTTTTCGCACTGTTTGCGATTTCGGCCTTTTTAAATGCATCGATCAATGCATTTCTGTTCTGCTCGAACTCTCTTTCCTGTGCATCAATATCTCTGATATAGACCATCATGCGGATCTTACCATCCGCTGTTTCAAATAAACGTGCGTGTGACTGATACCAGTGATACGCTACGGTTTTCATTAACTTTCTCCGTGTCTTAATGTTAATGAATTTCTGTCCTCTTTTGATGGTATTACTGATTGCCTCATACGAAAATGTCCGCCAGTACAACTCTCTGTCATCCGGATGACAGAGTGCCATCTGTTCCTGAATATGCTCACTTACCGTTTTGTTTTCACACTGCTGTACTACTTCATCCCCATAAATGTAGTAGCTGTATAAAACCTCATTGGCATAGTCCGCTTCAAAAACCATATCATAGCTGTCCACGACCGCACTTGCAAATCTCCGTTGCGAATTAATTCTCTCAAGATTCAGATTAAGTTCCTTCTCCGTCGTCTTCTGATCCTGTGCCTCTCTGACTACCGCAGTTCCTATTTCTATCAGGTCTGCGGGCTCTCCATTACTCCAGAATGTCGGCGTGATCTTCACATCCAGATTCTGATTCCACTCTTCCTTCCAAACTGCAGTCTTACGCATTTCTGGTATAATTTCGCACAATTTGTCATTTGCAAACAGAATTTCTTTCGTTTTTCTACTGATTACGCAAATGCCAATGGAAGTTATATCATTGATTAAATCTAAACCATGATTGTAATTCACCATTATTCAATTGCCTCCCCATTTTTCGTTTATCCCTTCTCTTATTTCCCCTTATCTTATGTATGCTGATACAAGCATATACTCCTTTTTTACAAACCGTATATTCTTATGTTCAGTAAAATCCGTAATTTTTTCAACTGTCGCATGACAGTTTCTATTTATAATTTCTTCTGTTCTATAGTCCCATCATACCATATTATCAAGTATTTGTTTACAAAAAAACAAAAAAAGAGATGCTTTTTTTAAGCATCTCTTCTTAATTTTATAAATTCGTATTTAAATATTTAATTCCTATTTATCATACTTCTTTGCTAACTTAGGCATAATGAAACCAAGGCCAAGCAGAATGAATGGAGTAACGATATTCAACACAAGCTGGAATTTGTCAGTTGAATAGATACCAAGGATACAAGCGATTGCTGTAAAGATAAAGCACCATGCGCCAAATACCATACCAATTTTTCTGCTCTTAACAAAACGATACTCTGTTTCAAATGTCTTAAGTGATTTCTTAAGTGCAACGTATGCAGCAAATACCCAGAGATATCTAAGTGGCATACATACAGAGTTAACTTTTACTAACCATTTAACAAGAACATCAACATCTTTGATACCGAATGCAGGAATAACAATTAAAATACCTACGATTACAGCTACCATCTTGATACCGTTTGTATAAGCACCATATTTGTTCTGTTTGAATAATGGAGCTGGGATGTACTTCTTATCTGTACTTTCAAGTAAGATTCTAAGAGGTGCATCGATAGAAATTACCATAACAGCGAACTGTGCAATGATAATTGTAATTGCGTAAACGATAACGAAGAAATTACCAAGGTGATAATATTCGCCAAGTTTAGCAAATGCATAGTAAGCACCATTTGTAAGGATATCACTTGGGATGTTGTTAGAATCGAACATCATTGCAAGAGCAATTGTACCAAGGATAGCACAGATAGCTACCATACCTGCAAGGGCAATCATTCCCTTTGAGAAATCCTTTGAAGGATCTTTTGTCTTATTAACATAAGGTGACATCTTCTCACATCCACCAACTGCGAATACAAGAATTGAAAGGCTCGTAAAGAACTTCACATCAATTGTTGGCATAAAGCTCTTCCATGACCAGTCTACTGTTGCTACAGAAACACCTGTGATTGCAGGAGCTACAAGCATCATAACGATGAAGAGGATTGACATTACAAATGTTGCGACACCAGCAAGTGTAGCAATCTTCTTAACAATACTTACACCACGAAGGGCAACAACAAGTACGACAGCAAAAATAGCAAGGCAGATCAGCTGCATTACCATTGTATTCATCTTACTTACTCGTCCGTCCTGGAAGATTGCCCAGCTAACAGCGATTACAGCAGAGTTAGGTTTCTGTGAAATATAAGGCATATGAACTACCCAGTATGTCCATCCTGCATAGTAAGCTACTGTAGGTCCGATAAGTTTTTTTATCCATGAACTTACACCGCCGCCTTCTTCTTTAAATGTTGCACCAAGTTCTCCTACCATCAGCGCATATGGAACGAAATATATCGCGAATATGATAATCCATGATACACATGCTCTCAGTCCGCCGTATTCGGAAAAACCGTTAATTACATTACCAAATCCCCATACAGCTGAGAAAGCCATTAATGCGAGACTTGTCCATGTTATTCTTTTCTTTGAGTCCATTATAGATCTCCTTTTCGTAAAGTTTATCTCCAGTCTTGTACTTATATTGTAGCATTAAAGCTTTAAATTAACAATGTAAAAAAGGGCTCAACGAGTGGAACATTAAGGAATTTTTCTTGTTATTATCTATTTTTTCGTTTATTGATATTTATTATGCAGATTACTTATATTATTGTTATTTAATTATTGCATTTTCACTTTTATTGCGTAAAAATTGTATATTTCGACATTTTTTACTGGTACAATGGTACCAAAAATCCAATTTTGAACAGTCCATTCTCGACTTCGGCAAAAACCTCTCCATGCATCTTTTCAACAAGCAGTTTTGCAATTGTCAGACCCAGTCCAGAGCTCTGATTCGTTCTTGATGAGTCTCTCATATAAAAACGATCAAATACCTGTTCTACATTTTGTGGTGTCATATTTCCGGCCTCATTTTCAAAAGACAGGCACAGCACCGTCTCTCTTTCCTCAACAAGGCTGCTGACTTCATTTTTTGTTCGCTCCATTGTCTGTAATGTGACGGTCAGGTTCTTTTGAGTATATTTGAGTGCATTATGAATCAAGTTGGTTATAATCCGTTCAAAAGCATCAGCATCCCCCAGTGCATAAAGTGGCTTCTCCCCTATCATCATCTGAACATCGATCGATCGATTTTCAAAATCCAGATAACTACCAAGCATTAGGTCCGACAGCTTCTGATGTACATCCACAGGTTCTTCCTTCATCTGATACTCATCAGCTTCAAGCCTGGAAAGATCATAGAACCTTGCGATCAAACGCTGTAGTGCCTTTGATTTTCGAATAACCACATCCAGATTATCCTGATCTTCCCTGGACATCTCTTTCCGATCCATTAATTCCAGATAGCCAAGTACGGATGTCAACGGAGTCCGCAGATCATGGCTGATATTTTCTATCTGTCGTCTGATCGTGATCTCCCGGCGCATATACTGGATTCTTTCCTTTTGTGTAATCCGCATATAGGTATTAAATGCGCTCAGCACGCCATCCATTCCCCTATCCGGACATGTATTCTTTAATCCAAAGTTCCTGTCTGGATTATCTAATACCACCTGCATCTGTTGTTCTATTTTATGAAATCCTGCGCGAAGCAGATAATATCTGACTGTCATTACCACGCATGGAATCAGGATCAACAGTAATACACCTATTATGATCAGTTCCATTCTTACACTCCTTTACCCTACTGAAATTTTACTAATACTATTACCTAGTATGATTATATCATAGAAACAGATATCGCAGATTTTTTGCTCGTAAAATCTGCGATATCTGTTAATGACATAAAAGGGATTACTTTTTCCTCGTTTCATTCACTTGTTTCATTCACTTATCTGTTTATATATCTTGTGCGCTTGATTTGCTTCGTCCGTTTACTTAATATCTTTCTTAGAAAATTTATAGAATCCAATGGCAAAGAAAACGACCGTCCATCCCAGTCCCATGATAATATATTTCACTGCACCTGATGCCGTCTGCCATGCATAAATTCTCTGTTCCATATCAAAATCTCTAATTACGTTCCACGGAATCCATGCAGCGATCGTACCAAGCACTGCAATCTTTTTTCCGATCAGAAACATGGCTATGGGAATTACCACATATACAATGCCCCATCCCGATACCGCATTTGTTTCATTATCATTATTGAACAGGAACGCAAGCATCAGTGTCACACAGGAAATGTAGATCGGTGTATTTACAAAAAGTGCCTTTAAGAACATGACAACATAGGCATTTCCACTGTTTTCAAGAAGTAACAGTGCGCTGATCAGATACGTTGCCCCCACCAGTACCATAACAAAGAAACTATATAATACTGTCACAATATATTTACCAATAAATATCTGCTGTTTTGAAATTCCGTAGGAAACCACATTTTTCATGGTTCCATTTTTATATTCTCCGCCAAACACCTGACTTGTGATCATCACGCAAAGTAACATCAGTACATTACAACTATCACACAATGTGCCCAATGAAAATTTTGTTGTTGTATAAGGGAATGATGGATCTGCCTTAAGAAATCCCACCAGCATAAGATTAAATGCGAGCACGATCAGGCACAATACACCTGGAAGTATCCAGCTACTCCTTGTCTGTTTGATTCTGTAAAATTCACTTTTTATATAGTTAAGCATTTTCTTCTCCTCCTACCAGTTCCATATAATAACTTTCCAGATCGATCTTCTTCTCCTGAATTCCCTGCAGCCCCATTCCATTTGTCACAGCAAGCGTGCTATACTCCTCGATTGGATGGCTCAGATCAAAGATTCTGACTGACTGATCCGGCATCACCTTATACTCCGTACAATCCAGATCTGTCTCTAAAAGTGCAGTATATTTATGTGCATTTGATATTTTTACTTCTATATAAGTACTACATTTCTCCTGAAGCCCCTTTGCTGTATCCTGTTCAACCAGAACACCTTTCCGCAAAAATCCATAGCATGTCGCTATATGGGAGAGTTCTGTCAGGATATGGCTTGATATCAGAATCGTAATATTCTTCTCTCTATTGAGTTTTAGCAAAAGATTTCTGATTTCAACAATTCCAGTTGGATCCAGTCCATTGATCGGCTCATCAAGAATCAGTAATTCAGGATCTCCCATAAGTGCAAGTGCAAGGCCCAGTCTTTGCTTCATACCAAGAGACAGGTCTTCTGCCTTCTTATTGCCTGCATCCAGCAGTCCAACCTCTTTTAATACCCTTTTCACCGAATCCTTTTCCGGAATACCACGCTGAATACGATAATATTCTAGATTATGTTTCACTGTCATCTTTGGATAAAAACTTGGTGTTTCGATAATCGCTCCCTGGCGTCTTCTTGCTTTATTGAGTTCCTGTTCTCCTGTTTGACCGAACATGCTGATCTGACCTTCACTTGGCGTACACTGTCCTGTCAGCATTTTCAGAAATGTTGTTTTACCAGCACCATTATTACCAATCAATCCGTAGATTTCTCCACTGTTAATTGTCAGATTAATATTTTTCAGAGCATCTGTATCACCATATTTTTTACTTACATTCACTGCTTTGATTACTTCGTAGTTCTTCATTCTCTGTCTTCCTTTCCTGTTCCTATCGAATTTAAAATAAAAAATCTATTATTCGGATCAGTCCACTGATTCCTTCCCCCAGATGTACTGCCTGTGCAGCTGGGATACAGGAAGCTGTACACATGATCACTGCTTTCCATATTGCAAACATCTTATTTTCGCCTTTCCTGCATATTTGAAATGCTCCTTTGAACATTTTCTATCATACAGATCGTTCCTAAATAAGTCCTTAAGAAAGTTTAAAGAAAGTTTAAAGATGACCGCAGGATCGTTATTTTTAAGTTATTTTCTGTTCGGTTTCCTTCCTATAAATTCTTTAATCAACATTTTCTTTATAGAAAAAGCCTGCTATATAGCGAAATCCACTGATGCAATCCACTATATAACAGGCTCCTGTTTTAAACAAGTTTAAATCCTATTCCCCATACTGTTTTGATATATTCTGTATCTCCTGCCACTTCTGCAATCTTCTTTCTGAGATTACTGATATGCACATTGACTGTATTATCTTCTCCATAATATCCACCCTGCCAGACTTCTTCGTACAAAGCCTGTCTGGAGAATACCCGATCCGGATTAGAAAGAAGCACATGAAGAATATCAAATTCATGTCCGGTCAATGAAATCTCCGTCCCATTTACCAGAACGACTCTCGACTTTTCATTTAATACGATCTGCCTGTACTTTAAGACCTGATCGAGCGATTCCTGAGTCAATACATGATCCCCCTGTCCTGCTGGCACCACCTGTTTTACAGTTACATCGTTACAATTAGAAATACTATTTGTCAATTCTTCACTGATTTCACTTTGCATTTTTTCCGGTTTTTCCATTCGCTTCAGTCTTCTGAGCAGTGCATTGACTCTGGCGACTACCTCATCGGCTTCAAATGGTTTTTCTATATAATCATCCGCACCAAGGTTCAGCACCTGCACCCTATTTTCCAGGCCTGCCTTTGCAGAGATCACGATCACCGGAATATTTCTCTGTGTAAATTCAGGTATCAGTGTTTCTCCTGTTACTCCTGGCAGCATCAGATCCAGCAGTGCGAGCTGGAATGTTCCCATTGACAACCTGAGTTGTGCTTCCGTTCCAGAAAAAGCCTGCGTCACCTTCATATTTTGTCTTTCCAGTATTTTTTTCAGTAAATGGTTGATATCCGCATCATCTTCTACAACCAGAATACTTGACTGATTATCAACATTTTCAATATTCTCATCACTCAAAATCATATTTCCCCACCTTTACAAATTCTGTACTGTATCCGTCTCGTCATCGCATGTTTTAAATCTGTTCTACTATGATTGATATAACCAAATATAGCATAAGAAATATAGAAACACAAAAAACAATACACTTCCTCGATATGAATATAATTTCGCTTTCTATAAAATCTCTGGATTACTGCTAAACAGAAGTGCATAAATAAAGGATTATAATTGCTAATTTCATGCAGAGCCATATCTTATAGGTAATTCAACGATTTGTTCACGGATATCATAAGGAACTTTAGGAACTTCATAGACTTCAGGAACTAATACACATGATACAGCTGATACAATTGATAGAATTGATAGACCGAATAGAACTGATAAAACCTTCCATTTGACGACAGATGAAAAAAGACAAAAATAAAAAGCCCGACAACCTAGCTTCTTGCTAAATCGAGAGACCTTTTCTAGTGCGCCGCCAGGGGTTCGAACCCTGGACACCCTGATTAAGAGTCAGGTGCTCTACCAACTGAGCTAGCGGCGCTTATTTATTTTGTTGACAATTAATGTCGAACACAAAAAGAATTATATCTCAATATAATCGAAAATGCAACCCCTTTTTTTATATTTTTTTAAAAAAGTTTATATTTCTTAAATTTCGCTCCTGATAAATGCGACACCCCCCTGAAAATAGCTGTATTCTTTCTTCTTTTCTTCATTTAGATTCCAGTATTTACTCAGAAACAATGTGACACTGCGGTTGCCTATCTGCACGCTTCCCTTTATAATAAAACTACACAGTGTTTCTATCGCATCCGGCGATGGCATACATACTTATTAGAACTATGAATATTTAAGAGAGGTGACTATTATGAATCCAACCCCTGATAACCATACATCTGATCCTACATCAGAACAGACAAATTACACACCACAATCTCCTGTAAATACAGGACCACACAAATTTCAGGCAAGTAAGAAATACTTTACCATCAGTATTTATGCATTGTTTGTATTCTTTGGCTGTGTCCTGATTTATAAATTTGTCGGAGATTTTGACAAGACGTTTCACTTTCTTGGCGTATGCATCGCCATTATTTCTCCGTTTCTGATCGGTGGATTTATCGCATTTCTGCTCAGTCCACTGGTAATCTGGTTCCGTGATACCATTTTTACCAAACTGATTCCGATCAAATCAAAGCGTGCCGCAGGATACCTTGCTATCGCTTGCTCCTATCTGCTGTCATTTGGCATTATTGTTATACTGATGACTTATATCGCTCCACAGATTTATGAAAGTTTGAGCGAACTGACGGCTCTGATTCCAGCATGGTATGAAAATATCCTGAAATTTATCAGCACCTTTGAACAGAATCATCCAGATCTGCAATTCGTGGATTATACTGTAATCAATAAGACCTTAAATGATGCAATGCCTCAGGTTGTTAATTATCTGACCAATGTCATGACTGATCTTCTTCCAGTCCTTTACTCTGCAAGTATTGCACTGGTAAGAGCGTTTGTTAATTTCTTTATCGCATTGATCGTATCCGTTTACATTATCTCTGATCACAGAACACTGTTTTATAATTTCAAAAGACTGTTATATTCTATTTTTCCAAAAAATGTGACAGATACCACTTTTGAAATACTTCATGAAAGCAGTAATATTTTCAGCGGATTCATCTTTGGAAAGGCTGTAGATTCCATCATTATCGGTTTCATCTGCTTTGGCCTGATGATCTTATTCCGTTTCCCGTATGCAGTTCTGATCAGCGTTATTGTTGGTATTACCAATATGATCCCTTACTTCGGTCCTTATATCGGTGGTGTCATCGGTGGTGTCGTCATTCTGATCGTCAGCCCTGTAAAGGTTATTTTCTTTGCGATCCTGATTCTGGTCATCCAGCAGTTTGATGGTCTTTACCTTGGACCAAAGATTCTTGGACAGTCGACCGGTCTGAAACCACTCTGGGTCATCTTTGCAATCACTGTCGGTGGCAGTCTGTTCGGCATACTTGGTATGTTCCTTGGTGTTCCATGTCTCGCTGTATTTGCTTATATTTTGAACCGATTTATCGAATATCGATTAAAGCGCAAGAACATCACCATTTCCAGAGAGAATCGTTCTGTAGAACAGGCAATGGAGGCCGATGGCAATCCTTATCATCAGAATGGACCTGTAAATGTAACTTCCGATGCGCTCGATGATCTGAATTCTGACGAATCTGATGAATCTGCAGAATCAAATCAGGAACCAGTGCTCCAGGCCGAGGAACTTTCTGGTAAACAAAGCTCAACAGCTTCTAATGAAACTGACGTAACAAAATAACAAAAATAATTCATGAAATCTATTAAAAAGTCCCTGTGAACATTATATATAACATGATTCACAGGGACTTTTATTATTTTCCGCTTCTTATTATTATCGACTTTTATAATTATCTGCTTATTATTATCTTCATATTATCCGCATCTTATTATTTCATTACGAGTGGCATTACAGAAACATACTGGAACATCAGTATAAAGTGACAGAGGCTTCCACCAATCACGAACAAATGAAAGATTTCATGAGAACCAAAGTTCTTATGTCTTCCATTAAAGATTGGAAGTTTCAGCGCATAAATGATTCCTCCAATAGTATAGATGACTCCACCTGCAAGTAGCCAGTTAAATGCTGCTTTTGGCAGTGCATTTAAGATCTGTGTAAATGCCAATACGCAAACCCAACCCATTGCTATATAAATGATGGATGAGAACCACTTCGGACAGGTGACCCATAAAGCCTTAATTCCAATACCGATAAGTGCAATTCCCCAAACAAGAGCAAGAAGCGTATAACCTGTTCTTCCATGCAGGACGACCAGACAGATCGGTGTATAAGATCCTGCGATCAACACAAAGATCATCATGTGATCGATCTTTTTTAAAATCAGATTTGCTTTTTCTGAGAGATTAAAAGAATGATATGTGGTGCTGGCTGCATATAAAAGAATCATACTGACAATAAATATGGTCAGTGAAATTACATGAATTCTATCTGGTTCTCTTGCCGCTTTAATAATCAGTGGTGTTGCGGCGAACATGGCCATCAGCATTCCGATCAGATGTGTAATTGCACTTCCTGGATCTTTTAATTTAAAATGTTTCATAATATCCTCCTATCCTGCACGAACTGTGCATACTGTATGAAAATTTTTATGTTACATCGGTTCACCCGATATGTAGTTATGTTTATATTATTTTCTTTTGTTTCATAATAAATATCTTTTACCATACCTTAACCTTTTATAAATTGATTGTATCTGATATGTAATTTCCATTTCCTTGTTATGTTGTTTTTAATACTACGTTTAATATACTCATATACTACAATACATATTATGTAAAGTCAACATATTTTTTATACAAATAAATTTTCATAAGATAACAAAAAACGCCAGAGCCTTTTCGCCCAATGGCATTAAGTTAAGAAAGTCTCACATCACAGAAAATGTGGTGTGGGATT
>CAJMQE010000010.1 GCA_905215405.1 uncultured bacterium | reverse complement strand
TTAATATCGCAAACGATACTAACTTCTCTTTGAATCCTTAACTTAACAACATTGACCCCACGCTCCGGGAGGTACAACAAGGTTGTTTCTATTCTCATCATCCAACTCTGTAGCAATTTGGTTAATCGCTGTCAGGTCAAATGATTCTTGATTGTAATAAATTCCGATATCTATATCAGAATCCTCTGTATGGGTACCTCTTGCACGGGATCCCCCTAATACGATGCCTTCTATATAAGGCAAAGAGGATAATTTTTCTGTCACTGATTGAATAATATTATATATCATACGAACACACTCCTTTATTTTATTTTGCATCTAATTTTCTAATCTCAGTTATCATTGGGCAAACTATTGCAATGCAAATAATTAAAATACCTGATAGTAAAAACCAATGATTTACACCGATTCTATCAGCAAAGAATCCAGAAAGAATTAACCCAATTGGCATAGCAAGAGACATGATACTTCCAGTTAAAGAAAATACACGTCCTAAATATTCAGGCTTAATTTTCTCCTGAAAAAGAGCTGTTTGCACACCGCTGTAAAACGGAACCGAAAGCCCCATTATTGCACAGCAGACTACAAATATGAAAAATCCACTTTGGGGAAGTAATCCTGAAATGGTTAAGCTTATCCCCATCATAAAAATGGATGCCGTTATTAATAAGATTCGCTTTTGGTAATTCCCAAATAACCCTAATAATAGACCCCCTATCAACATACCAGAGGCATAAGCAATCTCCGTAATAGAAATATGCATCGGTGTACCATTAAAATATTCCATAGTGATTAAAGGATATAATGCATTTATGGGCATATAAACAAACATATATAATGTTCCAACGAGTAATAAAGCAAATAATCCTTTATTTTGCCGTAGTACAGCCATTCCTTCTTTCATTTCTCTTATGAAATTTGGTTTCAAGCTTTGCACTTGATCGCCTAGCTTAGGAATACGTACAATTGCTACCGTAATAGACGCAATCATAGCACCCAATACATCGATGGCAATAATAGCATTTAATTCCCAAACAGAATATAACAATGCTGCAACCGCCGGACTAACAATATAGCTTATAGACTGCAAAGACTGACTATAGCCTGCACATTTCGTAAGCTGCTCTTCTGGTACTAAAAGTGGCGTAACCGCATTGAGAGCCGGGGTATGAAAAGCTGTTCCAATGCTACGGATAAACAATACTACCATAACCATCCAGATAGGTAACTCCATATACAATGCAACAATAGCTAGCACGGCCCCAGCTGCTGCGATAATTAAATCAGCACCAATCATTATCTTCTTCCTATCATGACGATCCACTAATACACCAATGGCTGGTCCAAAGACCGCATAGGGTAAAAAACCAACTAGTGAAGCCATAGACAAGACCATCGCAGATCCTGTTTTCTCTGTAAGGTAAAAAATGATCGCCATTTGCAGGATAGCACTAGTGATTAATGATACTGCCTGCCCTGCCCATATTGTATAAAACTTAAGTTTCCAATTGTTGTATTTTTCCATTTATATTATCTCCTGCATATTATTTTACTCGAATTTCTATTTTGAATAGCATTCTAGGCAATAAAAAATGCAGGCCTAAATCCACAATGTGGCTTTTGGTCTGCATACATACAATTTGGAAACATTCATATTAAAGACATAGTTAAATAAAGGTATAGTTAAATAACTTATATCTCACCGTAACTAATGAATGCTCAATATCGTATAAATAAGCACAACAAAAAAGCCTATCATCGGGGATAGATTCTGCTTTTTTTATTGCCAGCTTATCTTAAACGCATTGAGGCTGTCATAGTTTCGGTTCCTCCTAAACTCTTATTTGTATCAGCATATATTTTAACACAATAAGTTGTTTTAAACAACGTTTAAAATTGAAAAAAGCCACGGACAGTACAACAAACATATACATCTCAGGAAGATAATATTGATTTAATTATAGATTACCTGAATATACCGATAAGCCATGCTTAATACAATAAACAAATAGTTTGCCACCGGTAGTTATAGGAAACCTACAAGTTGGACTTTGTTCTGGGTACAAGCGATTTAGAAATACTCTGTCACTTTTAACACAGGCCACAAAAGAAAGATAATGATCTTTGGTCATTGGATGGTCAAAAGTGACAAAGTAATCAGTATCTATTTCCTCTACCGTGATTTTTGGTGCAATAGTTGCAACAGTAGGCAAGATACGTTCTAACTTTCTTCCGCAGCAGAAGATAGAGGCACTTCCTGTGCTCACCAAAATATTTCCACAGGAAGGACAGACGTAAAAACGTACTTTATCAATATTGCCGCTATCCGGCTTATTTGATGTGATTTCACCCTCCATCATCTGTTTCATATCAACACCCAAAATAGTAGATAGTTCTGGCCACAGCGATAGGTCAGGACATCCTAAACCACATTCCCATTTTGAAACAGTTTTATTTTGAATACCCAGTGCATCTGCAATATTTCTCTGGGTAAGTTTTTTTTCCTTTCGTAGCTTGGCAATTAAATTGCCTATTTTCACACAGTCCATGCCACCACCTCCATTTCTCTTTAGTATATCATACTACATGAACCTTGCGATTATTTGTACCAACCTTGCTGGAAGCTGCTTCAAATCGGTTATATCCAGTGTGTTTTCAGCACCGTAAAGTTCTCGGATGGCCTCCTTATCCTGTCCAATGGCTGCAGCTAGGAACTGGAGGCCTTTTCGCCTAAATTCCTGCAAAGTATCTTTCATATCATACGCTGCCTTTTCACCTGAATAATCAGGCATAGCCTTAGGCTGCCCGTCACTGATGCTGATTATTAATTTGGATTTTTGGGGCGCATTAAGCAATCTATCGGAAATAATGCGCAATGCCATGCCATCCCGATTGTTGCTGCGAGCCTGAATGTTCATAAGAGCATATTTTTCATCTGCATCTTTGCTTTCAAAGTCTACATAGGCATGGATGGACATTTGCTCAAGCTTGGAGCGGTCTGCTGTATCCCCGTAGACCATGATTGGAATACCGCATCTTGTGCAAAATTCATACAAGGCAACAGCAGCTTGCTTTGCAGCTTCTAATCGGCCAAAGGCTGACATCGAAGCCGATTCATCAATCCTGAGAGCAACCGCAATAGAGGGTTCTTCCTCAGGCGGACGCTTGCGGGCAAATGTGCGAAAATCCATAGAGGCAACCTGATCCGCACAAAATTTTGTGCCATACAACCTCGATTTCGCGAATTCAGCAGATAATTCATGCTCCAACAGCGGATTTGTTTTTCTGATTAATTCCCGAATAACTGGCATCAAAGTTGTCATCATACGGTTATACTCTTCCCTGTTCTGGTAGGTAACTTCCGGACGATGGACAATCAACTTAATATCTTCATGGACACTTCCTTGAACACTTTGCCGTGCTTCCCTGTTCAACTGTTTACGAAATTCTTTTTTTGTAATTCGGTTGTATCTGATTTATCGAGCTCATGATAGAATGGAGTGCCATTTTCTCCATTATCATTGCTTGAAATATCAGTATTTTTATCACTGCTCGTATCAGAATGCCCCTCACTGTCTTCTGATTTTCTCAGACGCACTGCATTTTTATCAGCTTGATCTGTATTGGCCGAGAATTCTCCGTTTTCGGTAATATTAAGTTCCATTACTTCAGGATTTTCTCCGTCTTTTTGCGATTGACAGATGTGATCCATTTCCTCAAGCTTTTCTGTCAAGCCATGACTAGCCAGTGCCTGCTCTAAAATAACAAGCTCCTGCGGATCGGTCGTGATTTTGTATAACACCTTATAATATAAACTTTTTTGGATTGAGGCACCACTTTGAACGGCATCCACCCAAAAGATATAAGAACGCATACCGGCCACACCTTTAATGGCATTGGCGCGGGCTGTCTCATCCAGCACCATAATCGTTTCAGCTAAAAGAGATAGTACAGGTTCAGATTCATAACCGGTCTTAGCTTTAACCCGCTCCATCATCACTTCTTTAGGCGGTAAATCTAGTTTTTCTGCATGCTGCACTCGATCTCGCAAAGCTTCATTTAAGGGCCGGAAGCCATTGTAACCGCGGTTTGTTGTGATAACCGCAATAAAATCAGGGTGACGATGCGCGATACGAGTTGGCAAGTTTAGACTGCCATCTGGTTCTAATGCGGAATTTAGCGCCATTAAAACAGCAGCATCCCGAATCACTGTCGGTTCCTGAATCTCCAAGAGCCATCCATTTTCATATGCACGAACAATCTCAGAAGGATAATAGCGATATTCAACCTTATCAGAATGACCATCTTCTTCTGACAGCACCGGAAGAATCGCACCCAGGACATCGGATTTATCCATATCTGCAAAACAGGTTACTTTCGTATAAGGCAGGTTAAAATCAGCAGATAAAGCTTTGGCAATCTCGGTTTTTCCCGAACCAGCATCCCCTTCCAGCAAAATGGTGCTAATTTTCATTTCACCGCAATTCCAATTTCGTACGATCTCTTCATATATTCGTTTTTCTGCTTCACTTTCAATATGTGAAGGCGGCTTTTTCCAGACAAGCGACTGTTCCTCTTCAGTCAGCTGCCTGTCCGGTGACAAAATACAAGTCTTTTTCATTGTTAGTAACACTCCAACTCTTCTAGTATGCGGCTAAGCACTCGCCTGCGTTCTCCAATTATTTCTCCTAAATCATTTAAACTTTGGGCAAATGCTTTGATGTCCTCATTGATATTTTGATTGTCTACACACACTTCTACTGGTAATACCCCACCTTGTACTCCAACTCGTTCCACTGTGGGTTTTTCCGGGTCATATAAAAGGGGGAGTCGGTAAGCCTCCTTGAAGTAAAGCAATGTCCTGGACAAAAAAATCATCAAATCAAATATTTGATGGATGGGCAGCTCCTGGGCCAAAATCAATTCACCATCTTTATCATTTTTCCAAATCTGTGCGGCAATCTGCATTTTTTTATTTTCTTCCCGCATAGGCGCACCTAACGTTAAACATTTGATGTCAGATTGATAAGCATTTCTGCCATCTATACGGTCATAATCATTTGACACCATAACAACTTTTTCATTCATCGCCATATCCTCCTTGCATTTGGATCAGCAGCGAGACACTGTTCTCTCAAACTTTCTAATTTTGCTGTATGATCTTCATGTGGGTCATCATACTTTAACACTTTAATAACTGATAGTTCAAAGCCTTCAGAGCCATATTTGTTCCAAAGTTCCTGTAATCGTTTATTAGGATGCCAGTTGGCTGCCAATTTCATATTAGTGCTGTTAAAGTCTGATTTTGTATCTTTGGAGATACCCAAAAATACCTCGCCAGTTTCTTTACAACGGTAAGATATTACTCCCATTTCAGGATGTCTGTTTTTATAGGCTTCTAAAAGCTCTTTTTTTCTTTTTGTATCCATCATTTTCACCTCGACTCTAGTATAAAACAATGTATCTCAAAATATAATCCACGCTCCGTAGACTACATGAATCCAGAATTATCCAATAGACAGTATTTTATAAAAATAATAGCTTGTGCAACTTGCCGTTAAGTTTTTTAAATTCTTGTATGACATAAGCATTATAAAAACGAAAAGCCGCCAATCAAGAGCCATCAGGCTTTGAAGAGCATTGGATAAATCCATGTCCTGAATATCTTCGTAGAACATGAAAAAATAATTCGCCATACGTTTTCTGATCGTTATAATTACGACGAATTCACTCCAGAACGATATATCTTGAGAATACAATGGTAGTAAGGTTTACCATTGCCCCATAATTATTGCTCTGAAGCTCAGTGTCTAACTACAAAAAGGATTTAGATGATTAAAAAAACATTCGATCGACCATCTATTCCCATAAATCCGTACGATTTCTGCATCTTCCAGTGAAATATCAGTGCACAAGACATACAAACACTTACTTTTCCTAATGCGGTTTCGTACAAATACAACCTTAAAAGGAATTCCTGTTTTAGTGGTTACCACCAATGAACCAAAGATATTTCTGGCACCTTCAAAACTCACAAATTTCTTTAGTTCCGGAATTTAGTATTGCTTGCCATTATAGGTATAGCGTTGTTTCAACTGCTTTAACTCTGTCTGTTTTTACAACGTCACTCATAATACTTGCAAATGTTGTAAACTCTGCTACTTTTTCTAATATATCCATTTTTCATCATGATTAAAATAAAATAATCTTCCAAATAATCCTGCCATAATATTCACTATTCCTTTTCCTAATCCATTAATTTTTCCTCTTTATAAGTATCATAATACTTAAATATCATGCAGCATTTACTACTAAACCCTCGGTGTTTAACTTTCTTTCTCAGCCAAAATTTTCTCCCTTTTTCACAATTTCCATATTAACAAACCCAAAAACAAGAACCATAAAGAAATGAGCTTCAAGTTCCTTTAACCCTTAAGTTAATGACATTCTTTATATAATACCTCCCAACGAAGCCTAAATCATCCCAAAATGCTTCAACGCATCCACAATCGCCTTTTCTTTCTCTTCCGGACAATTCGGTTGCTTAGCATCTTCTGACTTCGCAAGATTGTAATTCTCCCCAACCTCTAACCCACATTTTCTTTTTATCTGTGAAATATAAAGATTAGTAACCTTCAATCCATGCTCTTTCAACACATAATCCTTAATCTCAGAATAAGTAGCTTTCACCTCCACACTTGTCACATCCAGCTCGTCCAAGTCCAAATCTACTTCAATTCGATCGCTAGGTTTTTGTTGGGACAAAAGAACAACCGTCTCCACGTGCGGTGAAACCACACTTCGCATTAACATTCGCGTACGACTGCTGCCACCTCCAAAATTTACCCCCTCTGTATTCAGAGATAAAATCTACACCGGGTGCGCGTACAAGTAACTACTTTTTACCCCCACGAGGATATGGTGCTTTTTCTTTCCAAACTCCATTATACCTTTGCCTATGTGCGGGTACAATATGTTCTGATGGTGCAGCTCTGTCTATCACGTGTTTTACTGTCTCTGTATTAATAGTTTGATTAACTGGACTGACTTTTACTTTTGGAACACTCTTATTGTGAGATGCTCCTTTACTTCTTGTTTTATTCCAAATTAATCCACCGATAATCGGGCCACCAATTTCGATAATAGGATTAATAATATCCTGGTGCTTAACATAGAAATCAGCTACACTTCCCAGGACTTTTTTTATTCCTCCGGTTCTTGTCGCAGCAGTTTTTACATTAATTTTCGCAGGTAATTTACCTTGAGCACAATTCTTCGGTGTAGAATTCATCTTTATTCCTAAACCTGAATCCTTAGTAATCTTATCTCCGTTCTCAGTTTTCTGCACCTCAACATATGGTGCTTCGACAATTACAACCGGCTTGTTTAATTCAATTATATTACAAGGTACGAATGGATTATCACCAAAATCAGTAGTGATTTTGGTAATTGGATTGAAATATCCATTTGTAGGATTCTGAAAATTTCCGCCATGTGCTTCTTGGTGCTCTTGTCGATTCAAAAATTGAATATTCCCAGGCTCACCCTGATACTCCGGATATTTCTCAACACTTTTCATATGATGACCTTGAAATGCCTTTCCATTATCATCATATGCTTTTCCATTATCAATAATCTCCTGCTGCTGGTCCGGCGTCCAATCTCTGGTTCCTTTTCCCTCTAATATTAATTGCTTTTCATTATCCCATGCCTTTGCAATTACCTTACTTGCTTCTGCTGTTCTTCTCGACATAGGATCACTCTCCTATCCCAAGCAAGTCATACAGATCACTTAAAAATGCAAAGAAGTCCGAGTAGATTTCGTCCTCCTCTATTCTCCCAGCTTCATGATTATATATTGAAATCTTATCTCCTGTTTTTTCACACAAAATAGGATCACCTGTTGCTAAAGCCCCAATAACAATATATCTATCATCCGGTCTATCATCATCTGCAACATCTATTACTGGTTTGTGTGCTACTCCATAAAGTTGTACACCAGCCGGTAAAAAACACTCACCACCATCAGAAAACTGTAACCACTCTTTATATTTTAAAGGTAATTGAATATTATGTTCCGTTTCAAAAGATGTAATTTGCTCTTCTGTTGCGTTTTTAAAGAAGCTCATGTTCCCTTTGCTCTTTAAGTCATCAATAATACTTTTTAATTCATCCGAAACCATATCCTTCTCCTTCCAATTTACTAACATGCTTGAATATCATATCACCTGCTATTATACATCAAAAACTGTATTCTATAAAGAAAGTATTTTAATATGAAGGTTCTACAATACCCAGGTAAGCAAAATCGATTTAACTTACCTGGGTATTGCACCTATGTACTATTTCTTCTTTAAAGGCTCATTATCTCTGAGAATGTTCTTCAATGCACAGACCAATTCAAAAATCACTCTCTTTTCAAATCTACTACAGTCTTCCATCAAATCGATAATCTCATTGTAATACTCTGATTTTTTCTCAATTTGATTTCCAATCAGTAAATCATCTAGACTAACATTCAGTGCTTTGGATATATTAATCAATGATTGTAAACTGGCTTGCTTTTTCGCTGTTTCTATCTGACTAAGATACTGTGGCGACAAATCTGCAAGCTCGGCTAATTGTGCCTGTGACAAGTGATGTTGTTTTCTGACCTCCTTAACTCTTTTTCCAATAACTACAAAATTTACTGACATAAAGTCACCTCCTAAAAAAATTCTTTCTGATTATAGCCTTGAGGCGATAACTTAGACAGTGGCCTATTCTATTCTTCGTCAATAGAAGATATTATCAAATAAAAATATAGTCCGTAGGCTATGAGGTGAAATATATGAACAGCTCTTTTAAAGATATCGGGCAGCGTATTCGCGAAGCAAGGATGCAACAACATCTCAGTCAAAATGAGCTTGCAGAAAAAGCGCATATCTCCCCTTCACATATGAGTGATATAGAAAATGGCAAAAAGAATATAGGATTAGATATTTTTATGCGACTAACCGAAGCATTGCAAGTTTCCGCTGACTGGTTATTACGCACAGATATTCCACAGGTATCTTCCATTCAAAATAAAGAAGTCTGCGATATCCTTGCAGACTGCTCTTCTCATGAAGTACAAACTCTCATTAAAATGATGAAGGAAATGAAATCCGCAATACGCGATTCAAAATCAAAATATAATTAAAATACGAAAATATGCATTTGAAAATGGACTACAGGTTTACTTATCAGCCTGTGGTCCATTTTATTTTGAAAAAATAATCAATATAATAATCCCACATATAGAATTGCAAAGGGATGGTTACAGATGAAAGAGAATGAAGAACACCTGAGTAGTGTTGAAGCTCAGAAGGAAAAGATAAGGCAACGATATAAAGGAATCGATATGGATGAGCTTGATGTAATTCCAGCAATTCCACAAGAAAGCTTTTATGATGACCAACACGATAAACGAGTCGCTGTTTACGCCAGGGTATCAACTGATGATCCTAGACAAACTTCGTCATATGAATTACAGAAAAACCATTACCAGGATGTAATAGGTCGTCATCCAGGATGGCATCTTACTGAAATTTATGCAGACGAAGGAATATCTGGTACCTCCCTGCAACACAGAGACTCTTTTGTCAGAATGATTAATGATTGCTATGCTGGCAAAATTGATTTAATCGTCACGAAAAGTGTGTCTAGATTTGCAAGAAATGTATTAGATTGTATTGGTTATGTCCGAAAGCTGGCAGCATTGCAACCACCAATCGGCATCTTTTTTGAAACAGAAAATCTATACACCTTAAACAGTAATAGTGAAATGAGTTTATCCTTTATTTCCACCCTGGCCCAGGAGGAAAGTCATAATAAAAGTGAGATTATGAATGCTTCTATTGAAATGCGTTTTAGACGTGGTATTTTTCTTACTCCTCCACTGCTTGGTTATGACCAAGATGCAGATGGCAATCTGATCATCAATGAAGAAGAAGCCAAAACTGTAAGACTAATCTTCTTCATGTATCTCTATGGATATACGTGTCAAGAAATTGCAGATACACTTTCAAGTCTTGGTCGTAGAACCAAAAAAGGTAACACAAATTGGTCCCCTGGCTCAATTCTAAATGTACTTCAAAATGAGAGACACTGCGGTGATGTATTAGCCCGGAAAACCTGGACTCCTAGTTATCTTGACCATAAATCTAAAAAGAATAAGCAAGATAGAAATCAATACCGTCAAAGAAATCATCATGAACCTATCATTTCACGAGATGATTATATTGCAGTCCAGCGTCTTATCAGTAATGCAAAATATGGTAATAAAGGTATCCTTCCAGAACTTCATGTCATCTCAAATGGAGCTCTAAAAGGATTTGTATCGATCAATCCTAGATGGGCTGGTTTTAAAGCAACCGATTATCGTCTAGCTTCTGAAAGCATTTATGACAATATGATTAAAATCCCCTCAAAACCTTTAGCAGTAAATACCGGAGATTTTGATCTACGAGGATACGAAATTGCACGAAGCCAGTTTTTTGACACCGCAAATAAAGTATGCGTTACATTTTCATCTGGATGCTTGAATTTCAGTACAGAATGTGTAAGGAAATTTCAATCAAACTTCGTTGAGTTATTAGTTCATCCTGGTGATCAACTATTTGCTATCCGCCCTGTAAGCAAAGAAGAAAAAAATGCAATCCAATGGTCAAAACAGCTTAACGGCCAAACAATCCCTCGTGCTTCAAGCGGGGCCGCTTACCTTCCAAATTTATACGAGCTGTTCGGCTGGAATCCAGATTGTAAATATCGAATTCAAGGTATAAGAAAGCAAAATAATGATGATGAGTCTGTTTTGATTTTTAATCTGCGCGATACAGAAGTTCTTATCCCCACTGATTCCTTAGAATCATCCGAAGATGATGTTCAAAGAAAAGTTACTTTTGAAGAAGATGTTAAACCAATCGGCACAAAGAAACGTATTCTAGCTGTACCTGAAGAATGGGTATACACCTTCGGAAATGATTACTACCACTCCCAGGCAGTCGAATTATCAACATTCTCTGACGAAGATTGGAATCTAAAAAGTCAAGGCACACCTTTCAATTCAGAGCCTTCACTAAATGTTACAAGTACAGCAGAAATAGAGAAAACAATAGAAACCATGATTGATGGTATGAAGCAGGAGGCAAATGATGAACGAAACGACTAGAAACAAAGAAATCGAAATTATTGAAGATGATGCATTTAGTTATGATGGTTACCAGGTTGTGCGAGGCGAATTTTTCGCTCACGTTTACGAACCTTCTTTTACCTTCAATAACTATAAAGTTTCTGTGAATACTGCCTGTATCAAGAAGCTACCCGACTTTAACTACGTACAAATTCTTGTCAATCCAGATGATAAACGTTTAGCTGTCAGACCATGTAAAGAAGATGAAAAAGACTCCTTTCGTTGGTGCTCCGCTACCGCTAAACGCTCTCCTAAGCAGATTACCTGTAGAATGTTTTTTGCTAAGGTAATCTCTCTTATGGGATGGAACCCAAATTATAGGTATAAACTTCTCGGTAAACTAATCCGGTCCGGAGGTGAGTTATTGTTTGTCTTTGATCTAAATAATCCAGAAATCTATCAAAAGACATTAAAAGAGGACGGAAAAACAAAGACTTCTCGAACCCCTACCTTTCCTGAAGAATGGAAGAATCAGTTTGGATTACCCGTTGAAGAACATAAATCTGCAATCCAAATTGGCCTTTTTGATGGCTATGCAGTATTTGGTCTACATGAAGATATGAAAGAAACCAGCGAACCAATAAAAGAAACTGTGACAAATGAAAGTGAGGTCCCTGAATATGAACAACTTACAATCAACTCAACCACATCCGTCTCTAGTAATTGACCTAAAAAAGAATCGAATTCGAATTCATAAAAGAACATTACATATGCTTGGTGATCCTGAATACGTACAATTTCTTGTAAACCCTGAACGTAAATCAATTGCTGTCCGAAGCAGTATTTCCCAGGATTACCTGGCCCAGAAAATCAAATGGCCACTACTCACTGGCAAACAGTGTTGTGAATTTTACAGCAAATATCTGCTCAAATCCCTACGAGGTGTTTGCTTCGATTTAGAAGATGCACATAGTTATCGCATTACCGGGCTTTTGATAAAGGAAGAAAATTTAGTCACATTTGATATGGATAATTCCATATTAATCGATGGCGAAGAATATAGTGAGGATTAATTATTTATGAAAGAACAACACCTTTACAATTTAATTATTGATGAAGATTTCGCAAAAATGGCGCCCATCCTACCAAATGAAGAATACACTGACTTGGAACATGAAATTGTTTATAAAGGGTGCGGGGAACCAATTATTACCTGGCGAAAGATTATCTTATCTGGCTTTAATCAATACCAAATATGTCACCGTTGGGAGGTCCCTTTTTATATTCAGGAAATTTCTCTGGACTCACGTGTCGAAGCAATCATCTATATATGCAAGCATACGTTAGAGCATAAAAATCTGACCGATGAACAGAATCGTTACTGTATTGGACGATTATACGATGCATATAAGCAGCAAATGAATCAACTCTATCCGCATCAGAATCAGTACACACCTGTAACTCAAAGAAGGCCTGGTTACGTCTCTGGGAATACCACCTCTCAAGTACTCGCAGACGAATTAGGCCTATCTTCTACAACTGTTTCTAAATATGGTATTTTTGCAAAAGCGATTGATAAAATCAGCTCAAAAGCTCCTGATGTTGCAAAAGAAATGCTGGCTGGAAGTTTTCACATCTCACATGAAGACACAATTAAATTAGCCGAAATGTCAGCCGATGAAATCCGAGTGGTATTTAATCATGCAACTAAAAATGGGGATACACGCCTTCTACACTCGGCAATAAAGAAAACGCAGAAACTCAATAAAGACCGTTCTAAACAAGAAGATAAAAACTCAAAAACCAAGAAACCTGAAATAAAACAAATGCCAAAATATGATCCTGATGCTGAAATTTCCAGCCTAGTTCTCACTATTCCCATGTGGATTAGTTCCATAAAACGTACCCAGAACATTTCTGATTTCAATCAGGTATCTACAAAGGCATTATGGCAATTAGAACAACAGCTCAATTCGCTGCAAGGCACCATCGATATATTACAAAATGAAATAAAGGAGAGATATCATGAATGAAGAAATAGATTTATCACAGTTTGTTCCCCAGGTTCATTACGAGCTTATACCCATTAAGAATCTCGTTTCAAATCAGGATTATCAAAGAAACCTGTCTGTAAAGCATGTTCAAAATGCTGCTGCTCATTTTGATTTAGCACAAATAAATCCAGTAAAAGTCAGTCGTAGAGATGGTGTAAACTATGTATTTAACGGGCAACATACCATAGAAATTGTTGCTCTTGTATCTGGTTCACGTGAGACACCAGTATGGTGCATGATTTATGATGATTTGGAATATACTCAGGAAGCAGATATTTTTGCAAATCAAATGAAATACACTAAATCACTATTACCATACGAGGTGTTTATGGCCAATATTGAAGCAGGCAATGATAAACAACTAATCATCAAATCTTTGGTAGAATCCTATGATCTCGTTGTTTCTGGCAAGATGCAACCTGGTGGAATTTGCGCTGTCGCTACACTAGAAAATATACATGATAAATACGGTTTTCACGTACTTGACCGTACTCTCCGGCTTATTATAGGTACCTGGGAGGGAATCCCGCAATCCTTCAGTGCCAATATGTTAAATGGCGTCGCTAGGTTAATTCATTGTTATGGGGATGAAATCAAAGATGAGCTCTTCAAAGAAAAACTTGGTAGAATATCCGTAAAGGAACTAAGTAGAACCGCTAGAGACAGACGTGCCGGTTCTCTTGGCTATTCCGAAGCAATGCTTCTATCCTACAATAAAAAAACACAAAAGCCACTCCATTTTGAAAAACTATATTCTAATAAAGGCGCCAAAGCTCAAAACGCCATAACTGCCGAAGAAGTAAAAACTGATATCACTGAAACACTTGAGCATAACGAACAGCTTGATATATTTGATTCGGTCCAAAACTAAAATAAGCCGGTAAGTAAATCAGCTCATACATTTCTCATGAACTCATTTACCTACCGGCATTTTATCATTTATTCAGTTGCTACCTCAAACTCAGTTCCATCATAAAACCTTATTTGAAGCCTTCCGTCCTCATACACTGTGATGTGGTCCATAACCGTCATCATAAGGTCTGGAATAAATTCTTCAATACCGCCTGCTGCCACTCGCTGCATTAACAACCTAGTTTTGTACCTTAGTAGCACATCCTCCCCTTTGATGTTTGCTTCCCAGGCTTCCCTGTATTCCGCCTGGTGCTCAACAATTTCATTCCAGCTCATCACAAAAAACTTCATTAGTGAATCTTCCGTAACATATCGATTACTACAAACCTTGTGGCCTGCTGCCATATTGCAGGAACCACACCGCCACTTGGTTATCTGCCGCCCCTGGCGGTCCTTGTATTTCACTCTGGAATATGAATGATTGCAGTTCCCACAGATTATCTTCCCATAAAAAGGATTTACCTCACTTCTCTGCGCATAAGCATTATTTTTATGTTCATGACAATAGGCTGCTCTACGTTCCATTTCAAGCTGTACCGCTTCCCATGTCTCTACATCAATGATTGGTTCGTGGTCTTCCTCAATATGGTACATCTGAATTGAACCATCATTCATTACACGCTTCTTGGAAAGGAAATCGGCGGTATAGCTTTTCTGCAAAATTGCATCTCCCATGTACTTCTCATTTTGAAGCATAGAATTCAGGGTACTAGACTGCCAGTTGTATTTCCCATCCCAGCTTTTTATCTTCTCAGCCTTAAATATTCTGGCGATATAATCCACTGTCTTTCCTGATAAAAATTCCTCATAAAGTCTTACTACTATTTTTGCCTGCTGCTGATTTACTACCAGCTTCCCATCTTCA
This sequence comes from uncultured bacterium, assembly GCA_905215405.1. GTDB lineage: Bacteria > Bacillota > Clostridia > Lachnospirales > Lachnospiraceae > CAJMQE01. The sequence goes on along the minus strand of CAJMQE010000010.1, from coordinate 58,466 downwards.
TCTGTATCATATCCCAAAAATCGCTTAGTACTCATTTTATGCTGGCCTTGTTCAAATCTCCTACGAATACCCCAGGTGCAGTTTTCAGAAATACTGCGGCTTTCATCCTGTGCCAATGATGAAAGGATGGTAAGCAGCACCTCCCCCTTTGCATCCAAGGTATTGATATTTTCCTTCTCAAAGATAATTCCAATTCCCAGCTCCTTAAGTTCTCTTACATAATTCAAGCAATCCAAGGTATTTCTAGCAAATCTTGAAATTGACTTTGTGATAATAAGATTAATTCTTCCGGCCCTACAGTCTGCAATCATTCTATTGAAGTCGTCACGCTTTTTGGTGTTGGTACCGGATATACCTTCATCAGCGTAAATATCAACCAGTTCATAATCAGGATTTCTGGTTATCACCTCAGTGTAATAGCGTACCTGATTCTCATAACTCGATAACTGTTCTTCTTGATCTGTTGACACGCGGCAATACGCTGCGACCTTCTTCTTTAATTCTATCTGCTGCCCGTTCACCAGAATCGTATGCTCTTTTGCTGGTATAACCGTAATGCTTCTCGCCATTTTCAAACACCTCCTCAACTACCATTGGCTCTGTAAAAGAAAGGCCCGTAAGCAACTCGTCTCTAACACGAATTCCCTTACAGGCCTCTTTTCCTTTTTGGATATATGTTGAACATATCCATTCCACTTTTCTATTGTAAACATATCTGCGACGTAAACTCTTACCACAATGCGGGCAGACAAGCATTCCACTCATTGGATACCTTCTTTGGTACTTATCACCGCTTTGAATATTTCTTTGCTTTTTATGATATTGCATGAGCTCTTGTACCTGCTGCCATTCTTCTTCGCTGACAATGGCCGGATGATTCTCCGATACATAAAAGCTCTTAACTTCTCCTTTATTTCTAACCGTCTGGTTTCTCTTCCCTTCCGGTGTGTAATACTTTTGAATATGGAAGTCCCCTTTGTACTTCTCATTCGTAAGCATTCCCTTTATTGTACTGGAATGCCAAGTTGAACCGGTAATCGTCTTGATTCCTTCATCGTTTAGGATTTTTGCTATCCTGTGGCAGCCTTCGCCAGAGAGGTACATTTCAAATATTCTTCTCACAATCTTGGCTTCCTTTTTATTGATTACCAGGTCGCCGGTCTCGTCTTTATCGTAGCCCATAAACCTTGTGGTGTTTATCATACCCTCGCCGCGTTCAAAGCGTTTCTGAATGGACCACTTATTATTCTCTGATATGCTGCGGCTTTCTTCTTGTGCAAAGGAAGCCAGCACTGTCATCATCAATTCCCCTTCAGCAGATAAGGTATTGATGTTATTCTCTTCGAAATACACTCCAATACCAAGCTGCTTAAGTTCTCTGGTATAGTCCAAGACAATGGTTGTATTTCTCGCAAATCTGGAAATGGACTTCGTAATGATAAGGTCTATCTTTCCAGCTCTGCAATCTGCTAACATTCTTTGAAACTCAGGCCTATTTTCGCTGGTTCCACTTATGCCTTGGTCTGCATACACGCCAGCAAATTCATATTCTTGTTTTGATTTAATCAGTGCTTCATACGTAGTCACTTGGTTCTCAAAAGACTCGCCTTGCTTTAGGCTATCGGTTGATACTCTAGCATAAGCGCATACTCTTAGCTTTTTAGCCTTTGCTTCTAACGGCTCAATCTTTCTAAGTCGCATAAAAGCTCACTCCTTTCAAATTTTGGTAGTCTATATATCACTCTAAAAGCCTGAAAAGTCCAGTAAATTAACGGTCTCAAGGTCATTTATTTTTTGTCTGCGCAAACTGAGTAACAGCAAAAAATATAGGCCCTGGCAGCATAAACCACCAAGGCCTCAAAGCTATTTCTATTTGCATTTTAATAATATCACACCAAAATCTGAATTTCATTTCCGTTTTTTGCAAACCTGCTTAAACAGTGTTATCTTCGGCAATAGCAATAAAGCAATAAACCTTATGAAAGAAGTTCATTTACTCTATGCTGTATAGACGCATAATCATATCCTGCTGCAGTAAGACGTGCTTTTCTCTCAGTACCATTTCCCCAGTCACCTTTTATAACCTCTTTTGCAATCTCATCCACAGACTTTTTCGTCGGTACTCCTACCTTCGCATTTACAATACTCTGGATTTCAGAATAATTGTAACCTGCATTTGCAAGTTTTTCCTTACGTTCCGCACCATTTCCCCATTTGCCAGCAATCACCTCATCGGCAATCTCTGCATTTGACTTCTTTGTTGGAGTAGACAACTCCTGGCTCTTAGCATAACCGTTCAAACCTGCAGCTTTAATCTTCACAGGATAATCTACATAGCAATAATCCTGGTCACAGGTCTGTCCATTGATCTTATTACTGCGAATAAGATTTGTCTCACCGCCAAACTGCCACATCTGCGTCTCTGCACCACTGTTTGGCGCTGGTTTACTCTTTCCCCAGCGTGCTACCCAGTGACTGTATCTGGTAAGCTCCCCATCATTCATTTCACTGTTAAAAAATGACTCTGAGGAATAAATACCTACCCAGTAACCTGCCGCCTCCACTATAGAACAGAATGTTTTCACAATCTCGGTAAGTGTTGCTCTGTCATTGTCTGTAATCATTTTTCCCTCAACATCATAAAAGACAGGGTATTCATATTTCTTTCCACTAAGAATTGAAATAAAATACTCTGCCTCTTTCTTTGCTTCTGCTGTGCTCTTTGCATTTCCATAGAAGTATGCGCCCTTTGGAAGTCCACATGCTTCACACTTTTTATAATTGGATTCGAACTTGCTATCCTTATATAGCCCGGCGTCACCACCTCCTGCTTTCAGGATAGCAAATTCTACACCTTCCTTACTCTTTGCCCTGGCAAAATCAAAATCTCCCTGCCAGTGACTTACATCAATACCAAATCTCTTAATTTCACTCATCTCTAATCCTCCTTATCTTCTGCTCTGTTATGAAGCTGCTCTAATACTTCTTTGATTTTTTGTGGAACCGGCAATCCCAAATGAGATGCATTTTCAAGTAAGCTCACACCTTCATTGGAAATATAAAAGAAAATGACCGCTGTTCTTAAGACACTACCAGTACCAATCACATTGACGTCCAGAATATTTGCGATACCCACCAATAAGAAAATAAGTACCTTCCTGCAAATTCCACGAAAGCCGACTTCACTTGATAAAGCCTTGTCGTTGATTGCGCACATCACACCTGTTAGGTAGTCAATCACCACAAATGCAAGTAATGCGTATAACAAACCATCACATCCTCCTAAAAAATATCCAAGCCATCCACCAACTGCTGTAAATACAAACTGAATTGCATTCCAAAACTCCTTCATCGCTTTGTCCTCCTTTGATTTTTTGTATAAAAAAGACAGACGCTTTTGTCTGCCTGCTATACCTCTATAAAGTTTCACTTCCTGCCAATGGCAACAAGCTGCCATCATCCTTAGCAAGATACATATTTCCTTTTTCTGTAAAATAAATAGTTCCGCTTACACCGGTTGCTGGAAGTTTCTCCTGCAGTACCTTTCGGACTGCCAGATAAATTTCCACTCCATCATCTGTATTACTGATTTCTTCTGCCTTATCATTCATATAAAGGCCGGTGAACTCACAATGCAAATCATCCTCCGAAAAAATAATAATTCGTAGCGTTACCGACGTTGCAGTCTCCGGAATGCTTGCTTCTACTTCGGCAGGAGTTGTCGTTGCCAAGATATAGTTTACAACACTTCCATCTACGATCAGCTCCAACCTGGATGATGCTCCTGTTAAATGGTTCACTCCAAAAAGCACAGTTTTTCCCTTTACTCGTTCCAATAAATCCTCACTAAAGAAACAAGAAAATCCTTCCCAAGCGCTCGTAAATGTTGCTTCAAATTCATAACCTCCCCACACATCTGGAGATCTACCATTACTCATAATCCAAGTGTTCGTATCAGGAATTAAGTTTGTCTTTCCCGTTGTGGACCAGTTATTTTCTGCATACTTAAGAATGGTTCCGACTGGATGAATATGGTCACTTCTTGCTACGGAACTTGCACCACCTGCATTTGCTTTCTTTCCAAGCGGCATGTAGTCCGACGCCGAATCTGAGAAGTTTCGATTAAACGCACTATTCTTATCAAAGGCGGGTTCCTTTTTCTTTAATGCCTCTCTCAAGGTATCCTGTGTAACAACACCGGAAAAATCAACGCTTAAACTTACATCTGCATTTCCTGAAAACTTTAGAAAGATTCGATGCGTCACATAAATCGGAGAACTACTATCCGGGATATGATCCGGAACATCCGCCTGTGCAACTAAAAAAAGGACATCCGTTCCTTCTTCGTCCTTTGCATAAATACCAATCTGTTGATGATAAAAACTCTCTGTTATCGAGGAGTTTTCTAAGTACAAATCCATAAATGCTGTACCAGCATCATCCTCCCCCACTTCGGAAAATCCCATATCCATTTGAATATGAGAAATACTTGTCATCTTAGATAACTCCTCCGGTTCAGTATAATCGCTTCCCGCCACTGCCCTTGATAACTTTAATGCTACTTTTCCAGTAATACCTGCAAGCAATGAAATCCCTGCATCCGTAATCACTGTTTTATTACTATTCCATACACCCATCTGTTTCCTCCTTAATGCTTATAGGTTACAATTTCCGTACTTGCAATCACTGCATAATAATTTGCGCTATACGAGTACTCCTTCTTTTCATTTTTTATGCCATGCTCATAATGGATCTTCTGCGAAATTCCACAGCCAATAAAAAGGACTGTACTTTTCTCCGTCAATTCTTCCGGCTCTATACCTTCTCCTGGTATGATCTTTACATCAGAAAAAGCTGGCGTTTTATGGCCATCCGTCGTGTTGAGTGATACAGCATATTGGACGTGTGTTACCGTTTTATTTGTCACATAACGCAATCCATCAGCCTTCTCGAATACATCGAACTCATCCTTGCCATATTGTTTCACGCGGACAAATAATGATATCCAGGTATCTGATACTGTGCTTCCAATACATTGAACCATCAGCCCCTTTGTAATCTGCTTCAGCTTTGTTTCTTCTGATAAAAAGTATCCATGTGGAGAGTACAAATTGTACTTCTTCTGTCTGTAGGACACCATATTGGGGAATCCAACCGGATCAATGGTTGTATCGATTCCTGTGGACGGAATCAAAGCTACATAGTTATTAGTTGTTTCCTCCGCTACAAAGAAAAACTCCATGTTGAGCTTGCTGTCTTCTCCAAGAACCGATTTTTTTAACGTATACGTCAGCATCGTTCCATCTTCCGTCAATTCATATTCCAAGAAGGCATTTCCGATATATTGGAAGTTAGTGTAATCTCTCTCATCCTCAGCACCCTTCGTCCACTTAAATAAGGATTGATTGTAAATCATAAACTGTGATTTGAACGGTGCATCATACCATTCACCTTTAAATCCATAATCCAGCTCCTTCGTTCCAATATAAACGTAATAGCGATCCGGCTTCTCCTTTAAAAAATCTACCTTCCCTTTGTACTTCACCCCGAAGTAAAAGTAAAAAATATCATCATGAACCCAAACTTTACGGATATTCAAACAATCCGATAACAGTGGATAATAAAGGACCGTATTTACGTAATCATCCTTGATCAAATTTCCTTTTTCATCATATTGATAGGTTGGAGGAATCACTTGCTGCACGTACCATCCATCCGACAATCCTGGAATGGGCTGGTCATCTGGAATCTCCGCCTGCATCAAAAACACATGATGTGTAAAGGATAGTGGATTTTCATATACTTTATCAATATCCTCAAATCCCTGGATTCCTCGATCAAACCAATAATCTGGCTCATTCCTATTTAGCACACATGTATGTGCTCCAACATCCACCGTAGACTCACATCCTGTAAACATTCCATGATATTTCCCAGGGCCAATCTGTTTTCTGGAAAGAAATGCTCCGAACGGATCATCCAAAATATCCGTATAACGGATGGTCTGGTGCAATGGATGTGTATAATCCCAAGTTGTAAACCCAAACGTTTTATATACTGCAAAAGTATAAGTCATTCTTGTTTCATCTTGGGGTTCCCCATAACAATGGCAGATCACATTGGACTTTTTCTGCCAAAGATACTCACACTGTGCCATATTGAAATTCCAGTACCTATGGTTCGTATCTGCTACTCCATTTGCAGTTGTCATATCATAATACGGATACACATAATCATAAGCAATAAAACAGCGATCCATTCGAAGCTCATCAGCCCCTTTGAATCGCATCTCAAGCCTTAGATATCTTGTTTCCTTATTAATTCCATTCCAACTTGCCGGTTCTCCCTTCCATAGCTTTGGCAGTTCTTCCCAGGTATCCTTGGAATAAGGCCAGGAATTCCCAGTATACGCGTAAATTTCGAGCGTGTTATCATCGGCACCGCTTCCAAACCATTCAAAATATACCCATGAATACGTTTCTTTCTTCTCGGAAGGCCGAATAAGTGTCGACATATCAAGATCGATTGTCATGGTCCCATTACTTCCATCCACCACAGCCCCATCTTCCAAACGAAGACTTCCCGTCATCGTCCAGTCCTTGAAATTATAAGTGTATTCAATGGTAGAATCTGCATTCACACTTCTTCTACCGGTACCTGTCGCATTCCAATTGATCTTATTAGTATTCCAGTAACCGGCAAAGGATTCCCAGAGAAAATAGTCTCCATAGTTTGCATACTCGGATACTCCATTTACCAACACTTCCAGTCCTAACGTATGACAATAACTACATACATCTTTAAGTCCATTTTCAAATATGGTAGCCATCTCATCATCTTCATAGAAATCTCCCCAGTAGCCAACTTCACACTCATCTAAGAAAATACCATCCGCAATCCCATTATCGGCAAAGGTTCCAATTGTAGATTTGATATCCGACAGAAAACTATCCACATTAAATCGACTTCCAAACGGAATGTACTGAAAAATCTTTGTTCCACATGCTCTTGCCTTTACAACTTCATCTGCAGTCTCATCTGCTGCAACCATAATGCCATATACGGAATAGTCGGTAAGCCCAGAATACTGAAGCATCCCATAATAAATCATAAAGGGCTGCGGCTGACGATATTGAATATCTAACTGGAATTCATTTCCTTCTTTCCGAAGTCCTGCACTTTCAAAACTCTGCATATCCTTGCTAAAGATACACCCCAAGTTTTGCTTCCCTTGGTGCGATATTCACCAGGCTTTCCGCTCTCGCTTTCACTTCAATATGATGTAGTCCGCGATCTAACAAGAAAAAATCCATAAATTGCATAGTCGCATTGGTATTCAGATATTCCTTTGGTCGTTTTGAACCATCTACTTCCACTATGAACGTAGATGTTGCGGAATGATCTAAAACTGCTGAAAATCCGACATGACAGGTTCTTTTTGTTTCTGCCACATCAATATAACATTCACAAACACTCACTTCATTTTCTAAAATTTCTACGCATTTGACATTGGTTCCAAAAGAGATACCGTTATCCTCGTATGGCACAACATTTACTTTTTGCATAGCAAGCTGTACCAGGCTGATTTGTTCTGATTCACTAAGTGCCATAACAATCCTCCCTACATTATTTTAATTTCACAACTCACTCCATCTGGATGTGTAAATAAAATTCCATCCTCTAACATCTGATATTTATATTGAACCGGAATACCAAGCTCATACATTGCATTGACCTCTCCGTTTTTTGTATCAATGGTTGCCTGAACCAACCTTGGTGCCACAAAGGATTTTACAACCGCATCGACTGCTTCTTGCAGTGAATTATCATCCTCCATTCCCAGTGTTCCAATAGTTGTTGAAAGCTCTACTACCGTATTCCAAGGCTCCAGGATATTTTTCTCCATACGAACTATCCTGGTTGTCAGATCAAGATCCAACTCTTCATCCACAACACGAACCGTATCTCCTATCTCATATATCTCATGGCTATATCCTGGATATGCTTGCAAGTACACAACCTTAAGCACATAAGAGTAATTAGGCTTACAATAATCGGCTACACGCATCTTGGTATAAGACAACATATCCTCTGCGCTAGTAAAATTGCTGCAATCCAAACTGCCAATCAGCACTTCATTTGTGTAAGAAAAATCCTCCACATATGACAATCCGTTATTGACGGATGCAAATGTCATACCATCTTTACCGGTTGCATATAACCGAGTAACAAGGGATGTTGTACTAATCGTCCGTTCAATCGACTTCATATTCTTATGAAAATGAAATACAATCCCACGATTCTTTCCTGTTTGTTTCACCAGGTCTACCGTTTTTTCCAGCGAGTGAAATACCAGCTCACCATGATACAAATCTGCAATGAGTTGTAATACAGCTAGTGGATTTGTTTCATTATTCTCAAAGGATCTTGTCGTATTTATTTCAATCACTCCAATGCTCCAATCCGTATTAGAAAGTGCATATGTCATTGCCGTTTTTGCTGTTGCTCCATCAAACACTGCACTCTTTTTTACTGCTGCACGTGCCAAATCATAGTATACATTTTCCGCATAAACCTGGGTTGTTTTCGTCTTACCAGATTCCTTTTTATCAACCACCGTCTTGATCCGATATACTTTTCCATCTAATCGGGCTTCTACCTGATTCTTTAAAAACTTACGCTTTTTATCCTGAAAGAATACTTTAAAATCAAGTACACTTTCTCCTCCAGCTTCGTCAGTGGCAATCAGATCAAATACATTTTGAATAATTGCAATCGGTATTCCATTTTCATAAATGATTGGATATTTCTCTGCGTCCATACCACACCTCCTACAGCCATCTGCTTCTGGCACGTACCGTAAGCTCTGCAAAGGAACCTCCAGTTACACCAATCGTGATCGTGTTTGTTCCTTTGCGTAAAGGTGGAAATACAAAATTCGACAAATTATGAAGAGCATTTTCTCCTGACTGCTTCAAAGTAACTGTCATATCACTCGTATCAACTACAAGTACGTCACTTGCACCAAGCGGACCGCAAACTTCCATTACCTCATCATTGATTCCAATGCGAATCTGCTGCGATGTATCAAGTAGACTTCCAACTACTTCTAGTACTGGCAAGCTATCACAATTTCCCTTTATTCTCGTAATATCTCCAGATTGATTCAGAGAAAACACCTCATCCTCTAAAGCATAAGCAAATGGATCCGGACAAAAAAATGTAAGATCAAATGTTCCAGTCGTTCGTACCATTCGCTCATATACCAGTCCATCACTTATCCTGGCATAATAAACACGATCTGGCTCACTATCAAGAATAAGGGGGCAAAGTCCCTTATCTGGATTAAGCCATCCTGCCAAGTTATCCTTGACTGTTAATAACTCTCTCTCTGTATTCCCTGGCGGAATAAAACATGTGATCTCTATGATACGCTCTGAAAATGTCTCCCCAAAATCATAGATTCCATGCTTTCCGGAAATCTTCTCCGTTTGATTTCTTAAATCAGGTATTCTACTTTCTGTATCCATTCGTGTTTTAATTCCCATCGCATCTGATGAGATTCCATCAAATCTAAATCCCATACTTCCTCCTATACCAGACCTCTGGCTCTCCGTCCCGCTTTCATCATTGTATTTAGTTCCTGCGAAATACGACGAATATCATCATCGCTTCGGACTGTCATTTCATTCACCTGGATCAGTGGTCCATTGACATAACTTCCAGATTTATTATCTGTAGCAGAACAATCTGCATCTCCTTCAGTTGCTACATAACTTCCCGTTACCATTGCACGTGGATTAATGACCATATCACTGGCTAATCCCTCCACCGCTTTTGCAACCATTCCTTTACTCTGTTCGATTCCTTTTGCAAGACCACTCATAAAATCTGGCATCCAGGATTCATAATCCGTCAATGGTCCTTCATCCGGCACGGAGAAATGCAGGAATGACTTAATCTTGTCAGCTACACTCTTAACTGCATCTCCAACTGCACCAATACAGCTCTTGATACCATTTACGATTCCCATAACAAGGTCTTTTCCCCAGGTAACCGCCTGAGAAGCAAGCCCTGTGATGTGATTCTTCACATTGGAAAAACCATTTTTCACAGCACTTAAGACATTACTCATAGCATTTTTAATCGCATTCACAATACCACTGAATACAGAAGTAACCGCACTTTTGATTGCTCCAAGAACAGTGGATATCGTTGATTTGATCGTATTCCAAATCGTAGATATAGTGCTCTTTATGGTATTCATAATGGTGGTGATTGCATTCTTTACCCCCTGGAAGTCTCCGGTAATCAGTGCCTTAATTCCACTGACAACTGCTCCAATGATGGTTTTGATTGCATTCCAAATCGTAGTGAATACTGTCTTAATCGCATTCATTACTGTGGTAACTACCGTCTTGATGGTATTCCACACTGTGGTAATGACGGTCTGGATAACCGTAAGAACCGTCTGAATAATCGTCTTATAAATATTGAAATAGGTGGTGACAATCGTTTTTATTACATTGAATACTGTAGTAAAAACTCCCTTGATGGCATTCCACACTGTGGTGATTACCGTCTTTATCACATTGATTACCGTTTCAATAATTGTCTTATACAAGTTGAAGTAGGTCGTTACCAGCGTTTTGATTACCTCAAACACAGTTGAGAAAATCGTCTTGATTGCTTCCCATACCTGTGAAAAGAACGCTTTGATAGCATTCCATACTGTAATTGCTACCTGCTTTACATTCTCCCATAAGTCAATCCAAAACTGCCTAAAGCCATCACAGTTATTCCATAAATAAATAAACGCAGCCACCAAAGCTGCGATTGCTGCGATAATAAGAAATATTGGATTTGCAAGCATTGTTGTATTAAGTGCCATAAAAGCAGTCTTTACCGTATTGATTACTCCGGCAATCTTAGGAACGATGGTCATTATCGTACCAACTGCACTGATTACCTTACCGATAACAATTAGCACCGGACCAATCGCGGCCACAATAAGAGCTATGGTAACAATTACCTTCTTGGTGCCCTCATCCATACTGTTCAATTTATCAACAAAGCCCTGCACTGCAGTGACAATCGACTTGATTGCAGGCATTAATAATTCCCCAAACGAAATCGCTAAGCCTTCCAGCGCGGATTTCAGAATAGTAAGCTGTCCTTGTAAATTATCAAGCTGCGTATCAGCCATTTGCTGCGCAGCACCACCACTATTTGTAATGGATTGTTGTAAATCATCCCAGGTATCACCAGTATTTGCAAGTAATGCATTTACAGACGACAAATCTGTTTTGTTGAAAATCTTACTTACAATGTTGGCCTTCTCCTCGGAGGTCATTCCTTCCATGCTCTTATTAAGGTCCCCTAAAATATCATTCATGGACCGCATGTTTCCCTGCGAGTCATAAACTTGAAGTCCTAACGCCTCCATTGTATCGGCGGCCTTATCAGTTGGGTTTTGCAATGAAAGGATAATGTTTCGAAGATGCGTACCACCTTCTGCGCCCTTGATACCATTGTTTGCAAGGATACCAAGTGCAGTATTTAACTCTGCTGTACCACCCTTTACAGACTTTGCTGTCGCACCAATTGTAAGAATACCTTCTCCCAACTGCGCTACAGAAGTGTTTGTAGATGATGCTGTCTTTGCCATCTGGTCAACCATTGTTTCAGCTTCATCAACTCCCATACCAAGAGCTGACATTGCATCAGTAACCATATCCGATGCTGAAGCAAGGTCTATTCCACCAGCGGCAGCCAGATTAAGAACAGTCGGTAAAGTATTACACATCTGCTCAGTATCATAACCGGCAAGAGCTAAGTAATTTAATGCTTCCGCGCACTCTGAAGCAGAAAATGCAGTCTCTGAACCCATCTTCTTTGCAAGCTCAGACAATGTATTCATTGTATTTACAGACTGTCCATTCACAGTCGACATAGAGTCCTTTGTAATTCCCATTGTCGCCTGAACCTGCGACATAGAAGATTCGAAGTTTGCTGCTGTCGTTACTGCGGCAGTCCCAAGTCCAGCAACCGCGGCAGTAGCCGGAAGCATCTTCTCGCCAGCAGAGGAAATATTATCTCCCACTGTTTTTAACTGTTCACCGGTAGCAGCTATTTTTTGTAAGGCAGTTGCAGACTGATTCGCCTGCGTTTCCAGCTTCTTTAAATCCTGCTCTGTCTCAATAATCTCTCTTTGTAAAGCATCATACTGAGACTGACTAATCTCTCCATTTTCCAATGCAGTATTTGCCTGCTCAGCAGCAGTTTTTAAGGCGGCAAGTTTCTCTTTTGTTTCCCCAACTGCCTCTGATAACAACTTCTGCTTCTGAGCAAGAAGCTCTGTATTCCCTGGATCCAGTTTAAGAAGCGAGTTCACATCCTTGAGTTGCTGTTGTGTAGACTTAATGGAACCATTGACACTTTTTAATGCAGTCTGCAATTTGGTAGTATCACCACCAATTTCAACTGTGATTCCCTGTATTCTACTTGCCACGCTTCTCACCTCCATATACGAAAAATGCACCTACACTATGGTAGATGCATGAATTATTCTAAGTATTTTGTTATTCGCCCGATTGAAACATCTAGGCTGTTTGCGAATATCAAAAGATAATCGCTATCCAGTTCTTCTCCGGCCATCCTCTTTGAAATCTCTCTCATAAAATCTCTCATGGCACATAGATCTATAACTGAACAATAAAGTACCTGCTCTAGTTCTTCATCCATTAAGACTTCCTCCTTTTACATGATAAGAAACTATAAAGCAGGCACCGTTTTCTTTGCAATCAATTCTGGATTCTCCAGAATAATTTGTCAAAATTTGTCGAAATCCTCCTGTGTTGCCAGTGTCGCGTACTTACATTCATCATTTCTACTTTCCGCAAACATGTCATTAATCATTCCAATTGAAAGCAAGTCCAAATCTCGGATACTTATCCCTAACTGTACACACCTAAGCATGAACAGCGGCGTTGTCATTTCGCGCTCAGTTGGGCGAAGTTTTTTTTAGCCTCTACATCTGTTTTCACATTCAGGCCCCATAACTCAATGAGCTGAGGTAAAACCTGATAAATGGAAAATGTATTAAAATCATCAAGCCACTCTTCCGGCGTATCCGGGATTGTACCATCCGCATGCTTTGCCATGATATAAGCGATATTCTCGAACATCTCAAGACTAAACAAATCAAGGTTTGAGTTATCTTCTTCGCTATCCCCCAGGGCTTTCTCCAAAGAATGCAAATCCTTATAGATATCTCTCTGAAACTTAAGTCTATAAATACGAGGAATGGCAGCGCTCGCTTTGAACGCTACCTCCTTGTCATCAATAGTGATTTTCTTTACAATACTCATCCTTTCCTACCTCCTGACTACTTACTTGCTGTACTACTGGTCGAAGTAGTTGTTGTAGACGTTGTCTTTGCAACCGCAACTTCAGCAGCCGGCTGGTATACACTCTTATACCAATCGTTATAAACAGTATCTGTTGTGCTATCACCTGTTTTTGCTTTTACATAACCACTGGCCATAGGTCTTGCTTTTACAGTAAGTGTTTCTGTCTGTACTTCCTTATCTTCCTCATTAGTTTTTGACTCAATGGTAGGACGAGAAGCCGAACAGTTATACATAACGTGACGAATCTTCTTTACATCACCATCAAATTCGAAAAGTAATGCAAAATTGCCGGTCTCACTATTTGCATTTTCTACTAACACCTTATTGGCGTCGGCTTCTTCCTTTAAAATATCTGTTCTGAAATCTTCTGGGATCATTGCAAGTTCAAGATCTCCCTCATAACCCTGATTATTGTTGATGGTGTAATATTCAATACCATCCGCATAAAAGGACTCCGGTTCTCCTGTTGGATCCATACTAATTGATACTGCACCAGGCATCGCCACTGGTGTTGCAAATGTAACGCTTCCATCTTCTGCAATGGTAATCGGTGCATAATGAACGTTACAAATATTAAATTTGACTTTATTTTTATTAGCCATCTTTCTATACCTCCATTTGATAAAGCACCTCATACAGATTTTCAGATTCAATCCATACTTCGCTCTTTTCATAAAAAATGCCATGTCCATCGAGCACAGCTTCTACTTGTTCTTCAAGCTCCACATCTTTTAAATCAGTGTAAAGCTCTATATTTAATCGATTCACTTTGTAGTACACCTTGCCATCTGCAGCAAAGTTATCACTGCCAGGATATAAGAAAACCACAAATGGCGGATCCGGCGATTCCCCCTCCACAAAGTGATCATAAGCAAATGGCAGTTTTAACTCTTTCATCATTTCCATAACATCTGCATGTGTCATAACTTGTTCAGTCCCCTTTCTATTTCCTGGGTAAGTTTCAATTCTCCTGCCTGCTCCGCCGGTGCAATATGAGGAATTGCAGCAACACGACCTCCACCCCGTTTTGCATGTCCATGTTCCAAAAGGTGTGCGATTTGATAACGGTTTTTGGAATGAACCACCATCGTGAGAGAATTACTGGTCTCTGCAGTTTTCTTTGTGGCCCAGCTCTTTTTATAGGCTCCCGTTCTTACTGGTGCCCCTGACTGGATTTCTTTCTTCACCACTTTACTGGCATCTGTAACACTCTGCTTCAAGGTTCCTGTTGCCAGGTTTGCATATTCTGTAAGTCCACTCATGATTTCATTTGCCAAATTATCAATCGTTGTTGCTCTTGCCATTCCATCACCTCTTTACCTGAGAAGTTCGCAACTTCAATGTCTTATTTTCATACTGAACATTATCTACAAATGTGATGTTATAGATTTGTTGCCGAAATATAATTCGATACTGGTCTGAACTAATATCTTTTAGCTCACTACAATACCGAACAACAAAATAAATATCTGTCTGCGCATTGACCTGAGCCGCAGCCCAGTATTCTTTGCCAGACAGATTATTTACGTAAGCGGCACAGGAATAATAATCCTTCCAATAAAGAACATGATTTCCATTCTTATCAGTGTCACTATAACTTTTTTGTATCGTGATACGTTCACGCATTTCTGAAATCATTAAAAGACCTCCTCTCGTATACCAAAGAGGAGGTTCCTTAATGTTTCCGTCAAATCTTTGTGATCAGCTTCTTCCCTGTGTTCATATAAATATCCGATTGCATAATATTCTGCTGTTCTTGCCACAGTAGGTCGAGAAGCCAGCTCTTTGACTGGCACACGAATAATATCTGCAATCAGATACTCGCTGGTTTGAAGCAACTGCTTTATAAGCTCATCTTCATCGGCGCTATCCACACGCAGATATACTTTTGCTTCATCAAGTGTTACAAGCATGACTTCCTCCCTTCAAAAAAGGACCTGCATGCCAATGCACACAAGCCCTTATCAAAACCATTTCAATTTATATTCTACTGTAAAATCAGCATGCCCCAGCTCTCCTTCAATCCATGTTGCAGAATAAAAACGAACCATCGACATTGCTCTCCCAATTTGTCTATATCTTGGATTTCCATAATTTTTGGATATTTCAAAAATCTGATTGATGTCCCTTGCAGATAACACGCAGTATTTATTTCCTGCTTTTTTCTGCTGCTTCAGATAATCTTCCAACGCGTCTCTAATATTTTCAGCTACCAGCATCCCATCACCTCCATGCCACAATCATATCAACCATTTTCACCTTTGTATAGAGTAAACATGGTATAAACCTTTGTGGTAGGAGGCTTGTATTAGGTGCCTGTATTAGGCTGTCGCCTTTGCTTTGATATCGAGTGTCTTAACCGCCTCTGAAAGAATTAACTTACCATCAACACGTTCAGATGCTAAAAAACCAACCTGGCCTGTTGTGGCAAAGAGCTCATTTAATCTCTTGAAGCTACGTCCCTGGCGATCAGCAATCCAATAATGAGAATAATCTCCAAAGGACATTACTCTATTACCAGCAGCAAGCTCTGGAACGTAGATGGATGTTCTATATGGACGGTTTAAGATTCTATCTGGTTCGCCTTCTCTTACAGATGGCTGCCAGATATAATTTCCATTACCATCCTTTAACTTTCTGATTGCCTTGACTGTGGAGTCATTGAGTAACCAGGAAGCTTTATTACGATATGGTGCTCTTAAGCTGTAATACAAATCCATCACATCATCAAATGTAATAGAGACTGTATTTGCAGTAATACCAGTCTCAGCTCCGCCTGTGGCATTAAAGATACCGATAGGTTTTCCTTTACCATCACCAACAAAGAATGCTTCCTCTTCCTTTGTACCAATACGACGTCCAAACTCGTTAGAGATATAAGATTCAACATTGAATACACTGTCATTAAGAAGCTCATCAGAAACCTTAATCATAGTTGCCAGCTTGTACGCGCTAATAGAAGTCTGTCCAAAACTGTCATCTGATTCAGGGAACTGACCACCTTCATCAATCCATGCTGCTTCACCCTTAGAAGTTACAATCGGAATTTTGCGATCACCACTTGAAGTCTTAATAACAGTAGCAAGACTTCTGAAGAACACCTGGTCCTCTAAGGCCTGTACTAACTTCTTTTCATATTCATCAGGAACCAAGTACCCACCTTCTGAATCTGTACCAATAGAAAGAGCGTTCTGGACTTCATATGATAATTTATTTCTCATACCATTCCAAAACGCTCTCTTATATTCGTCTGTTGCTCTTCCAGCTTTCCCTTCATCTGTCTGACCGGTAGAAGGCTTATTCATAATCGGTGTACTTGTTGCTTTCTGCATTTCTGCTTCAATCGCTGACTGACGTTCTAATCTATCAATCTGTTTTCCCAGGTCCATGACATCTGCTTCCATCTTATCGTATGTGGCTGCATCTTCACCAGATACAAAACTGCCATCCTTACCTTTGGCATCTAAGAACGCTTTCGCAGCCTCCCATGCCTTTGCTCTCTTTTCTCTTAAATCTAAAATCTGACTCATAATAAAATCCTCCTAATGTGCTAAGAGACTTAGTCTCTTCTGTAATTGGTTAACGGGTATCATATTCTTATCCGGTTCTTCTTCCGGGAACTTAGATAAAAACGAATCACTAACAGCTTTGCGTGAAAACATCATGGAATTTTGCTGGAATGGAAATTTCTTTTTATCCTTTTCCTCATCATCACCGCCATCGCCACTGTCGCCCTCGTCAGGTTCTTCACCTTTTTCTGTCTTTTCTTTTTCCTGCTTCTTATCTTCTTTTGCAAACAAGATTTCATCTGCAAATCCAAGTTCTACAGCCTTTTTTGCATTAAACCAAGTCTCATCATCCATGAGATGCGATAATTTCACTCGATTCATGCCGGTTTTACCTTCATAAGCATTCAGGATACTTTCCTTGACCTCACCTAACATGCTGATTGCTTTTTCCATATCACGTTTCTCCCCCATAGCAATCATGGCCGGATTGTGAATCATCATCATGGCTACCGGCGACATCACAACATGGTCACCTGCCATAGCAATAACAGACGCAGCCGAAGCAGCAAGACTATCAATCTTCACTGTAACGCTGCCCTTATAATCCTTCAGCATATTAAATATCTGAGCTGCAGCAAAAACATCACCACCTGGACTGTTAATCCAAACCGTAATATTTCCATTACCAGCATTCAGCTCATCCTTAAATAACTTAGGTGTGACTTCATCCCCATACCAGGTTTCATCTGAAATCTCACCATCTAAAAAGAGCGTCCTATCAACATCACCTGCTGACAAGTCGCCCTCGTTCTTTACCCAGTTCCAAAACTTTCGTTTCATCGCTTTCCCCTCCTTCTTTTATTTTCTTGCTCTGGTGGTTCTGGCTCCACTTGAGTCTCAGCAGGTTGCGTCTTTTCCTGCTCGCTTAACGTACTAGACTGATCTGCAAAAGCGCCTGCATCTGCCAGCTTCGTCATATTTCCGTTAATCAGATATAGATCACCGCCTTCCTCCGTAGAAATAGGATTCAAGTTCTCCATTTCTCGAATATCGTTTGCTGAAAACCACCCGTTTTGACGCCCGGTGGCATACCCATTCATACGAGATTGATAATCGCCTCGTAGCAAACCGTCCACATTTAGCTTTATGAAATACTGTGTCTTTTCTCCTGAAAGCAATAATGCCTTCTGAAGACTTTGTTCCCAGCGAATCACCCAAGGATCCAGCGTGTACTTCACAAATTCCAATGACTGTTGCTCTATATTAGAGAAACTACTCTTCTCCAAATCCCCCACCATATGAGGCGGAATACGATAGAGCCTTGCTATTTCATCTATCTGAAACTTCCTGGTTTCCAAAAATTGTGCTTCTTCAGGAGGAATACCAATTTGCTGATACTTCATTCCTTCCTCTAAGACAGCAACCTTATGCGCATTATTGCTTCCACGATATACAGAATTCCAAGATTCTCTAACCTTTCCCGGATCCTTTAATACCCCAGGATGTTCTAATACACCACCTGGATTGGCACCATTCGCAAAGAAACTGGCACCATATTCCTCGCAAGCAAGTGTCATACCCACTGCATTCTTTGCCATAGCAATTGGTGAATAACCAATCAAGCCATCAAAGCCTAGTCCTGGTATATGAAGAACCTCCTCCTGCTTTAATACGATATCTCCATACTGCTTAAAGTTAGGATTTTCATCAGTGTTCCTAGAATAAACGTAATATAATCTTCCTCTATCATCACGCTCTACTGAAACCTTATCTGGGAGCAACGGATACAAGCCAAGCACTCGTCCTGCCCCATCTCTTATGATTTGCGCATAGGCATTTCCCCAAATTAAAAGATGACTCATCATCGTTTCTCGAAATACGAAGGAAGTCATCTCTGGATTGGGTTCATCATGAAGAATGTGATATAGCGGATGGTCATATACTAATTCTTTTCCACCACCATCTTTATACAGATATACATGAAGCGGTAATGATGCAACCGCCTCTGCCAATATTCTCACACAGGCATACACTGCTGTTGTTTGCATTGCAGTTCTTTCATTTACTGGTTTACCACTTGTGGTTCTGCCAAACATAAATGAATATCCGCTTCCAGCATCTTTATTGTATGGTTTGTCCCTAGCCTGGCCAAAACCAAATAAACTCTTTATTCCCATAAGATACCTCCTAAAATTCTACATAAAAAAGCACCTACCAGAGTAAGTGCAAAAAAATTAAAATACAAATATTACCTTTACGTTAACCTTTTTTCCAATTTTATACGGTGTATAAGATGTCTCTATACTTATCATATCTAAATTTCCCATATCAGTGAATGTACAAGAATTTTCCTGAAATGACTCTGTATAGTCTTTTGTATTTGGTGAAAGAATTTGAATCTTGGGATAATTATCCCTTCTATTAATCATGATTTGTCCTGCTTCCTTGAACAATAACTCATCATCAACATAATACGCAATCTGAGTACAATCAATGTACTCATCATACTTTCCCAAAAGGTCTAATGAAATATTTCCATTTTGATCTTCAATCGCTCTAGATACTTTTGCCATAACTAAGTTTACCTCCTTTGATTTTCACTTGACATTATAGCATATTAATCTATCCTAGAAAACTAAAATACCTCGTTCATCATAAACACTACCAAAGTCTCCTTGATTACGAATTGCTCTATCAACAGCCATTATTGCTGCAACAATACCGTCAATTTTCTCAGGTGACTTTGCCTTTGTAACCTTGATGTTTTCTGCTGCATCTGTTTCAACTACAACATTACCACTCATCCACCTAAGTACCGGATTCCCACCATGAATAACCTTTCCTTCCATCAGCAATTTACTAAATTCCTTTGTAGCTGGCGACATGTCTTTATACCCCTGACCAAATGGGACCATTGTAAATCCATCATCCATCAAATGCTGGGTAAGCATTGTTGCATTCCATCTATCAACTGCTATCTCCAGGATATGATATCTTGTTCCCAGATCCCCAATAAATTTCTCAATGAAATCATAATTTACAACGTTTCCTTCTGTTGCAAGCAGATACCCTTGCTGATGCCACACGTCGTATGGGACACTGGCCCTTCGTACACGAATTGGAATCGTATCCTCCGGTACCCAGAAGAATGGTAACAGAATGTATTTTTCATTCTCAGTTCTTGGTGGAAACACCAGAACCAGTGCTGTAATATCTCCAGTACTTGAAAGGTCAAGACCACCATAACATTCTCTACCTAGTAAGGAATCCATATCAATCGGTTCATTTCCCAAATCATATATCTGCTCCGGAATAAACCTGGTCAAACTTGAAACCCACATATTAAGGCGAAGCTGCTTAAAAACATTCTCTTCAGCCGGATTTTGTAATGCCTCTTGATATGCATCACGAACCCTGTCAATCTGAATCGTCTGTCCCAACGAAGGATTTGCTTTGTACCAATTCTTCTCATCATGCCAATCGTCATCATCAGTGAGACCGAACACTACTGGATAAAATGTTGGATCCACTTTTCTACCATCAAGTACATCTAAAGATTTCATATGCAATTCATAACATATACTTTCCTTGTCTGTACCTGCTGTGGTAATAAGGAAAAACAATGGTTGTTCCCTAGCATCACCAGAACCTTTTGTAAGAACGTCATACAATCTACGATTCGGCTGTGCATGAACCTCATCCAGAACTAATCCTGATACATTCAGACCATGCTTGGTTCCAACTTCGGCAGATAGGACTTGGTAAAAACCCTGATTGCTATAATTGACTATTCGCTTTGTTGCGCCCATGATTTTACTTCTCTTCATAAGTGCCGGAGCCATTTTTGTCATCTGATTTGCAACATCAAATACAATGGAAGCCTGCTGTCTATCTGCTGCCGCACCATAAACCTCTGCACTTGGTTCATTATCTGCATAAAGTAGATACAATGCAACTGCAGCAGCAAGTTCGCTCTTACCATTCTTTTTCCCAATTTCAACATACGCAGTTCGAAACTGTCTGTTTCCATCTTCTTTTACAATTCCAAAAACATCTCGAATAATCTGCTCCTGCCAAGGTAACAACCAGAACCGTTTCCCGGCCCACTTTCCTTTGGTATGTCGCAGATTTTCGATAAACATCACAGCCCTATCAGCCTTATCCTCATCATAATGCGATGTCGGCAGCATAAATTTTGTAGGCTGATAGTTCTTTAAAACAGGATAATCCTTCGGCCTTGCTTCCTGCATTAGCCATTACCCTCCAAAAGTAAAAACTCCATTTCATCCACCGTAGCTTCTTTCACATCCCCTGCAATCATTCTGCTTCTGGAAGATGGTGTCAAACCAAATTCGCTACAAAACTTAAGCATGATTTTTAGGTTTGTCTGTGCAATGGATACCTGTGGAACCTGCTGCCAATATCCACTCGGAGTTTTTACAATTGTTCCATGCTGCTCGATGAATTCCTCTGCTTCCTTCCATCTAGCATAGGACTGACAATAACCAGCAAAAGCTGCCATATCCATTTCAGATAAAGTACCGAGATTCACCATCTTATCTGCTAACCGGTCCCATTCCTGCTTTGCCTCTTCTGAAAGCCACTGTGGGCAAGCAGGCGCGATTTTATCCGGTGTAGGCTCATTCATATTAAGCGGTCTTTTTCCCGGATTACCCTCCAGGACCTTCACCGCAGTTGGTTTTGGTTTTCTTCCTCTTGTAGCCATTTCAATCCTCTCCTTTCAAAGTATGAAAAAAGCAGCTCCGTAGAGCCGCCTCTCTAATTTTTCTTTTCTCTTTAGAAGTTTTCATCGATTTTTCTGTACTCTTTTGTAAGTCTATCAATATCCTGCTGGATGCAAGTTCTTCTAAAGCTGTTCTTTGTCCATTTAAGTTCTCTTTCTAAATCATGAATCTCTTTGTTTCTTCTCTTAAGAACCTCAATTTCGTTTCCTTCTAATGCTTCCTTTAAATCTCTTTCAAATCTTGTCATGGCCTTTGCCCTCCTGCTTTGTTTTCCCTTTCGGTATGTACATATTCGCTCTAAACCGACTGTATATCCAGTCATTTAGACTCATAAATGTACCAAAGATTAAGGCCATTACTTGTGTAAATGTACACGAGAAAAAGGCTGGCCTCCCAGCCCCTTTCCCATATGCATTTAGTTGTAATTCTGCAATAAAATGCAGTAGGCAATCTGTGTGGCTTCATCGTTCTCATCTGGTTCGATGTCCCAGCCTCTGTCGTAGTTGGCTGTCCAAACTCCGTTAATTCTAATGCTCAGCTTGCTAATCCTGCCTCCGTTAATTCCCCATTTGCTGCCTTCCTCGAAGGCTTTCACCCAGTAATGTGCGACCTTCATGCTTCCATCCTTCTGTGGTACTCCTATGGTTCCTTCGTGAAATCCTTTGCTCATTTTGTTGTCCTCCGTTTTCTTTGTTTTCCCTTTCGGTAAGTACATATTCGCTCTAAACCGACTATATATCCAGTCAATTGGGCACGTATATGTACCAAAGATCACCAGCATTATTTGTGTACATTATGTTTTGTAAGCCAGCAGGCCATTCCATCTACATATATGATTTCCCAGGTGATTCCTCTATAAATCACCCGGTACATATCCATACCGCAGTAGGCATTACTGTTATGCTTCTCATAAATAATCTCACCTCGCTTTAGCATATTGTCGGCAAGGTGGGTGCGGAGTTTATCCGCATCCGGCCAGTAATTATTCATCCTTGCCACCTCCCTATATGCTCATCTTGATGGCTGGGATAATTGCTGGCTCCCCAGTATTCCAATCAGTGTATCTTGCATATACCTGGGTAAGTCCATTCATGGTTACTCCCTGGGCCGCAAATGCTGCTAAAGTTTCAATCAGGCTTGAGAAGGTGCTGGAAATCGTAAATTCAGTAATGCCCGCGTCTCTTAAGTTTTTCACAATTGCTTCAATATCGTAATCCCAAATAACCTCGTTAAAATCAATGTTGTTGTTCCCGCTTTCTTTAGCAGCTTGATAAGCCCAATACAATGTGTTGTTAATTCCCTGCTCCTCCATAGACTTGCTCATGTCTACATTTTCAAATAAAGTAATTTCTTTCATGGCTATGTGCCTCCTTTTCTTTTGGTAGGTACATATTCGCTCTAAAACACTATACTATCCAGTCAACTCGACTCATAATCCTACCAAAGATGTGTGCCTTGTATTGTGCATATTATTCTGCTATTTTCCTGCAACTATCTTCTCCATAAGCTATGCCCAAACCAGAACCACAATCCCAATCCACATGGATAGTTCCAATATCATCTACTGCTGTCACTGTTCCTTTATCTCCCGGTGACAACCTACTGTATGCATCGTTCATACGAATAAGCTCCACCCTAGTTCCTGGTGGATACTCCCTCTTTAGAACTTCGATTACTCCCCTTGGTATTCCAAACATATCATCATCCTTTCCAAGCACTGTCACCAGTCAGATTTTCAAGCATCACCTGGCGACAATCTTTAAATTCATCCCCGCTTAAACCTAGCCGCAGTAGGAAGCAGCGAAATGAATATTTTTCATTGTAGGTAACTGTATTTTTCAAAACTGCTTTTTTATTACTCTGTGCTTTCATACAAAGCGCCAATGTAAATTGAACGTAGGCCTTAACCGCTACTGGACTTAGCGTCGAATTGAATAATCGAAACTCTATCGTTCCCTTAGTAAACATGGCATGAAGATTCAAACCATGATACCTGGTGCTATGATATTTCCCGGCTACTATCTCATATGGTGATTCCTGATACCAGTCCTTTCTGAATTGCTCCAGGCTTTCTGGTTTCTTTGCAAGAATCGCAGCTACCAGTTCATCATTGATTCGCTTGCAATATCGCATGCGTTCCTTCGGTATACCAAGTGCTTTATATAAAAGCTGCTCCCGGCTTCCAATCAAAGTCACCAGATTTAGAACAGCCTGTGGTGTAAATCCTTTTGCATCCACATGAATGTGAATACCGCAGCTCCTATTTATTTTCCCACCAGCTTCCTGTATACGTTGCACTAACTCCAGCAGTACCTCTAAATCCTGATATTGCAAAATAGGTGTTACAAGCTCACATTGTTCCTCATCCGAATAAGCATCGATACTGGCGTCTCGAACTACTCTCCAAATCCTGTGTTCATCATCTGCAATATCTCTTTCATTCAAAAGACCGCCTTCATAAAAGAATCCGATACCAAAGAAGTCTGCCACTAACTCTGCAGCAGCCTCTCTGGTTATTCCCAGGAATTCTATCTCAACTCCATATTTAAGCTTCTTCATTTGTAGCTTTCACTTTCCTTGACAGGTACTTTTGCTTATGCAGTTCTTTTTGTTCCTCGGTTCGAAAGGCTGTATGGCCGCTTAGGTTGCCGAGTAAAAGCTTTCTGGAAGTCTTGTGCTCGTTTCCACCAAAACCGATGCGGACCAGCCAAACCCGAAAGGAATACTTCTCATTTTCAATTGGCTCTTTTTTCAGCTTGATGTACTTTGCTTCCAACGCCAGCTTATTGATTGCTGCTGCTAGCTCTGTGTATGCTTTCACCCATTCGCTATCCTCAGTTACCGGAAATCCTGTGAAGTTAACCTTGCCATAATAAAAATCAAGGCCCTTGGTCATATCCTCACTTCCGCATTCTTCCCAAAGGGAAATAAATGCTTCTGCTGTTTCAGGTGGCTCCTCCATGATTGCTTCCATAAAGCGCTCGTTGATTTCAAAGGCTCTTGCTGCACCAACTGCTTTGTTGATGATATCTGCCTTAGTGTAAAAAATGCTAACCAGGTTTGTAAGGCTAAGCCCTGTATGATTCTCTAAAGGAAGGGAAATCGTAAGCACCTCCCGGTCCTCATTCCAAGCATCATCTATTAACTTCTGCGCTGTAAGTCCTGCAAGCAGCTCCTTATTTGCTTCCAAATCCTCAATCATCAAAGTTCCATCCCTCAGAACCATTACGCCACCACGTGCATATGCAAATGTAGGTGGTCCCTGATACTTCATTTTGCAGTCGCTTAGATTTTCAATTGCAGTTACCAGTTCTTTTCTGTCTGCTACTAAACACATAATTTCCATGCTATGAATCCTCCTTTTCTTTCGGTAGTACATATATCACTCTACCGGCAAGAAATAGCAAGCTAATTCTGTGTATTCTCTGCAGTATTTTCAGCTTCAGGTGCAACTTCTGAATATGGAATTTTTACTCCATCACGAAGCACGAATACCCCTTCCTCAGAACCAGTCTGTTCAATATAACGTCTCACAATGACATCCATGAATTTTTCATCCAATTCAATCCCATAACAAATACGATTTGTCTGTTCGCAAGCAATTAAAGAAGAACCAGAGCCAAGGAATGGATCCAGCACAATGCAATTACTCATACAAGAATTCTGAATCGGATACGCCATAAGTGCCACTGGCTTCATGGTAGGATGGTCTTTGCTGGACTTCGGTCTATCATATTCCCAGATAGTGGTCTGTTTCCTGTCTGAATACCAGTTATGCTTTCCACCTTTTTTCCAACCATAGAGACATGGCTCATGCTGCCACTGATATGGTGACCTGCCAAGAACCAATGCATTCTTCTTCCAGATGCAACAACCTGATAAATAGAATCCTGCTGCTACAAATGCTTTTCTAAAATTAAGGCCCTCCGTATCTGCATGGAAAATATAAATAGAAGCATCCTGTTCCATCACATGCTCCATATTTACAAAGGCTGCAAACAGGAAGTTGTAGAAATCCTCGTCTGCCATATTGTCATTTTTAATCTTTCCCGCAGTCTCCTCAACATTTACGTTGTATGGCGGATCCGTCAGCACCATGTTGGCTTTCTGTCCAGCCATTAATAAGTCATACGTTTCAGGAAGTGTACTATCTCCGCAACAAACTCTGTGTCTGCCAAGAAGCCACACATCACCAGCCTTTGCAACTGCTGGATTATTTAACTCTCCGTCCACATCAAAGTCATCTTCATTGATATTCTTATCATGAATACTATTGAATAGCTGCTCAACCTCCGGTGGATCAAAACCAGTAAAGGCCACATCGAAATCAGACCCCTGCAAATCTTTAATCAGATCTGCTAAGAGTTCCTTGTTCCATTCACCTGTGATTTTATTTAACGCAATGTTTAAGGCTTTTTCTTTAGTCTTGTCTATGGAAATTACAACACAGTCAATCTCCTCATATCCCAGGTCCTTCAAAACCGTAATTCTCTGGTGTCCACCTACCACAGTCATATCATCATTTACAATGACTGGATCCACATAGCCAAATTCCGAAATGCTGTTCTTTATTTTTTCATACTCAGTATCTCCCGGCTTTAGTGCTTTCCTTGGATTGTAGGATGCCGGTACCAGGTCCGCAATTTTTACTTTCTTAAACTCCATATTCATTACTCCTTTCAAATTTCAGGTCATAAAAATAAGCGACTTCTGGAAACTTCTCCTCGAAATCGCTTAGATATTTATAGCAGGCACTACGCTTGCCATTTAAGTCTGCAAATTCTCGCAGGCTCTTTTTCTTAAAAAACGATGGTTGATTGCACCATCTTGCAATACTAATATATACACCTCTGTATGGACTCTCCTCATAACGATTAAAGCGCATCACATAGGGTAGACATCTATGCCGCATCAATATTTCAATCCTGATAAGTAAATCAAATATGTCCTGTTTCCAGAAAACAGCATCCCATTTATCATTCCTATCAAAACCGGTGAAGCAATATAGCTTCAGTACCCGATTGGTATACTTCCTTGCCAGCGTCATCTTTTCTTCAATCAATTTTGCATCTGCAACATTATCAAAGGCAAATATGAAATCACCATCATATTTACTGGAAAATAGTGCTTCACATTTCTCTGGTGTCAAAAGCCTCTCATCCAAGCCTTGCTTAAATTGAAAAGGCTTACCTGTTTGCTTCAGCTCCTCCAACATTTCCTTCCAAGCACCACAGCCAAGAAAGTTATCATCCAACATACATATTTTCTTTCGACTCACATCAAAGAACTCTTGCAATCCAGAATGTAACTGGACACTCTTGTAATTCTTATTTACACAAAAGGCACACTGTCTAAAGCAACCCCTTGTAAGAAAACCAATGGAGTAATCCAAGTAATACACATATTCGGTTCTCTTCCCTCCTGCCGCAAGCTGTGCCTCCACCCAGTCATCATACAAATGATAGTCTGGCATATGGTGCTCAATCCCTTCTGGCAGCTTCGGTGCCTTGTCATAAAAAAAGCCCGTACCACCATAATGTACATTTGGTAGTTCGATCACTTCATTCTCTATTGGTGTATCTGTGAACACTTTTGATATAAAAACCTTGTCGAAATTTGTCAGGCCCTTATAATCCATTTTCAAATGTACATCATGGCCCTGCTCTTTATAATAACCTGATAGCTTCATGCAAACCAAATTAGGAAAGCGATGTCGCTTCCTCCCTATCAGGTCTGCATCAATGATTGCTATCCGCATTCCTGCCTCCTATGATATTCTTCTTAACACAACCTGAACATCCTCATTGGAGGCTTCCTTTGCTTCCTGTCGCTTTTTTATTTCTGCAGGTGTAACCTTCGCTTCCGGATCTGTCCAGAATCGCTGCTTAATATAACAGTCATGGCTACAATATTTTCTATCAGGCTTACCATATGAGATGAACTTGCTATGACAATATTCGCAGGTACATTCATAGGCGACTTTCTTGGTCTGCCCATTCTCATTCGGATGGTCCTTCCACCAGGCCCGTCTGCATTTATCTGAGCAGAACAATTTCACACCAGAATGCTTATTTCGTATTAACCTAAGTCCACACTGTTTACAAAAGTTTGGATTGTCTCTATGTGCATCAAAATTCATGCCCACTAAATCAGGTGTTCCAACCAATCCTCTTGACTTACAAAAGTATCTAACATTTTCACGTTTGACACCGTCACCAACCATAGCCGCAATTGTCTTATACCCATACCCCTGCAACCGCAATTCTGTAATTTTATTTTTCTGTTCCTCTGTCATTGTTCGTTCATCCTTTCCGGCGATAAAAAGCGCCAGGACTAAATTATCCTGACGCACAGCTTACCCCCATATTTTATTGTGAAAACTTTATACTGCTGGGTTTTTAATTATATTATCCAGCGCACATCTACACTTGCCCCTTTTCAATTTCGCGAAAATGCACGTTTGAGGGGGCATCGGTCTTTTAGGTTTTTACCCCCAGAGATTGATACCGCCCCTCCCCCGCACTAAAATTTGTAATCGTAGGTAGGATTATTGTCTTTCCCCCATGTTTTTTTATCATGGCAGCTCTTACATAAGGGTTGCCAATTCATTTCATCCCAGAACAGCTTCTTATCACCACGATGAGGAACCTTGTGGTCCACCACTGTTGCTTTGACAAACCTTCCAGCCTTCTCGCACTCCACACACAACGGGTGTACACGAAGGTATCTTGCTCTGGCCTTCTGCCACTTGCTGTTGTACCCACGCTTGCTGGCGTTGTCCCTATCACTACTATGCAGGGCTTCATGTTCCTCGCAGTATTGCTTCCCATAAGGTACCAGCTTCGGGCACCTCGGATGCTTGCATGGAGTGTTTGGTCTGTATGGCATGCGGCCACGCTCCTTTCTGTATGTAGTGGGTGCGGCGAAAGGATTAGAAACTCCGCACCCGCACCAAAAGAAAGCAAAGAAAAAAGGCACTACGGGAACACCCATAACGCCTCTCTACACTTCTTTGCAGTATAACAATAACACACTCTTTTTCATAAATCTAGTTCGGTCAAAGTAGAAATTCACTCACAAGGTTTACCTTTGGCAATAGCAATATGAGCAATACCTACAACTTTTTATTGTTATTTTTTCCATATTTCCAAATTATACATAGTATGCTATACTTTTTTCAGTAGCAATGGTAGCCGGTAAGGAGGCAACCACTGAAAGAGAAAGAATTAAAAATTTACGAAGCGCCAGGCCAAAAACGAAACATTCCACGCATCCTATTGCAAGGCAACTGGCTATCTAATATTGGTTTCAACACAGGAGACCATATCAAAGTTTCATATCAAGATAATCGAATTATTATGGAAGCTGCACCTGAATCCACATCAAATTTATCCTAATCGTATTATTCACCCCAATTTAAAGCAAAGAAAATAATAAAAAACAAATAAGGCTACTTTTTTGCTACGAAAAATTTCGAAGGGAGAACTCTATGTTCACACGCAAAGATACCACATTACTTGAACAACCTTACTTTCAAGTAATCCGAATCACAGAAGACTATTATGAAATCCAATCAAGAAATACCAAGCACTGCTGGATTGTTGTAAAATTTCCAGTCAAAGATCAAAGATCTGTGCAGTTATATCATAAGCACACAATAAAAACAGCGTATTACCACAATCACGCTTCTACTTTCAATGTGGAACACGCTGTAAAACTAATCAAAGGTCATGATGATTATGTTCTGCATCCTGAAAAATATACTGCTGCCAGGAAAGAACGCCTAGCTCAATAAAAAAGCTTCCATCTGCGATGCTCGTATCTGATATATTCTAACCAAAGCATCTATCGCCTTTTTCCTTCTGGCTGACAATGTACTTCTTGCCTGACAAGAAATATACTCCATATCGTCCCAAGTGGATCCATCCAATACCATTGCTCGCATCACCTCTGATAATTCCCCTGGTAATTCTTTAATTGCACTCTCCAAAAATGTGATCTCCTCATCCAGTCGTTCATATTCCTTTAACAGGTATGAATAAAGCTCATCGTTCATTCTGCTTTTCCTACGCTTATACGCTATAGCAACCTTTACTGTCTTATCGGATAAATCACTACTTTGAACTCGCTCACCCTCTGGATGGGAGAAACACATGGATGTAATAATATCTTCATCTGTTATCCCATTAAAATTATCAAGCTGTATTTTCAGAACCTTTCGTTTTTCAACTAATGTGGGATATTCCTTTATCATCTTCTCCACGTATCCTTTCATCCGAAAATCCTCCTTCTACAAATTTGCTTTAACTGCTGCCAGAAGTGCCTCCTGAGTACAGTTCTTTTCTTCTAGTGCTTTTAATACATCTTCATCAATGGTTCCCTTGGTAATGATATGCTGAATCGTTACCGTATTGGATTGGCCCTGCCTCCAGAGCCTTGCATTACATTGCTGGTAAAGCTCCAGGCTCCAAGTTAATCCCATCCAAATCAAATGGCAACCACCCTCCTGGAGATTCAATCCATGACCAGCACTGGCCGGGTGGATGATTGCAACCGGGATCTCACCGTTATTCCATTTAGTGATGTCCTCACTCTTATCAATGGGAACCGCGTCAAATTGCTTTATTAACCTTTCTCGATCATGCTTAAACCAATATGCTATCAATACTGGTTTTCCATTCGCCGCTTCAATCAGGTCCTCAAGTGCATCCAGTTTTCTTTCATGAATCAGCTTCACGCTACCGTTTTCATCATACACAGCTCCGTTTGCCATCTGATGCAGCTTATTGGATAAGCCTACTGCAGAAGCAGCATCAATATCACCATCCGCAAAAGGTAAGATCAAATTTGCCTTAAGCTGGTCATACATTTTTTGTTCCTTCTCACTCATTACTACCTCCACGTTTGAAACAATAAGCTCTGGCATCTGCAGGTGGTCCTTTGCTTTCATCGATACACAGATATCTGATATCTTTTCATAGATTGCTTCCTCCGCACCGGCTCTTGGTTTGTAGGAAAATATCACATCACGATTTCTTTTATCTGGCTGGAAGTATCTCTCCCGGTACCCACCAATAAATCTGCCAAGTCGCTCGCCCATATCTAGTAAGTTAATCTGGGCCCACAAATCAATCAAACCATTTGGTGCAGGAGTTCCGGTCAGTCCAATAATATGCTTGATTCCTGATCTGGCCTTACGCATGCTCTTGAAGCGTTTAGACTGATGACTCTTAAAGGAACTTAGCTCATCAATTACCACACAATCAAAATGAAAGAGCTTATTTTCGACCAACCAGGTTACATTCTCACGATTGATGATATAAATAAAAGCCTTTTTGTTTAATGCTTCACGCCTCTCTTTTTCTGAACCAACTACCACCGAATAAGTCAGGCCTTTCAGGTGTTCCCACTTATCTATTTCTTTTGGCCAGGTGTCTCTTGAAACCCTAAGCGGCGCTACCACCAGCACCCTTCCAACTTCAAAATAATCCAGTAGCAGCTCCCATAATGCTGACAAGGTAATCACTGTCTTTCCAAGTCCCATATCAAGTAATAGCCCGCAGGCCGGATGCTCGATTATGAACTCCTGTGCATACTTTTGATAATCATGTGGCACATATTGCATTTATCATCACCTCAATTTCTTCTGTGTTATCCAGGCAGAATACTAAAAATCCTAATGCTTCTAATTGTCTTTTTCTCTTTTCCTGCAGAACACGCATCTTTTTCCCTGGCGCCTTCAGCTCAATAAATGCAAGCTTTCCATCTGGCATCAGAAGTATTCGATCTGGCACACCACTTAAACCCGGACTTATAAACTTCAGTGCAAGACCACCTTTTTTCTTTACGGCCTTCACCAATGACTGTTCAATATTCTTCTCTCTCATTTTCTCCTCCATTGCTTTATGACTATTTCCAAAGGGCAAAAAACTCTATACGTGTGTATATACGGGTATTTACGTATATCACTATCTATTTCTATCATTATTATTTATTAATATAACTATGAGCAATATAAGCAATAGGAGACCGCAAACCCGTTTCTACACTAGCGTGCAGCCATTTCTATTGCTATTGCATTTCCCATGAGTTCGGCAATGTGGGCAATACTACCTAATTAAAAGGCAGCGCTTCCTCATCCTCGTCGATGGGTTGCTCACGAACGTATGCGCATTGCGAACCATAGCTTGCGAATGATAATTTTCCGGATTTATTCCCTTCGTAACGTGTCCAGCCCTCCATCTTATTCATAATTGCAGACAGCTCATAAGAGTCCTGCTTCTTAATGGAAGATGGATCCTTTCCAAAGCACTCGGCCCAAAGCTCCAAATTACAAACCTTATCACGATTCGTGGTACCTACTCTGGTTCCTGCAGCAAACTCATCCCCGGATAAGAACATGCGACGTTCTGAAAGGGAAAGTTTACACCAATCATCTGGCAGCAGCTTCTCTAAGTATTCACGCACCAATCCCTCCCTATCATCGTTCTCTAATGCATCCTGCTGCTTCTGAAGTGCCTGTTCTGCTTCTGCTCCTTTAAGAATCAGTTCCTCGCCTGCATTATAAAGTGATAAAGCTTCGGCCCAGACCTGTTCCACATAGGCACCAGAAAGCTCCCAGGGATGCTTTGCTGAGGCACCTGTTACTACCACTGGCCAGAATCTACGGTTACCTGTTACATCACGCAGAAATCCTGTCATCGTATTGGTGGTTCCAAAGATGACTGACTGGCGTGGATGACTTTCAACTACAGTTCCATAGGCCACACGATACTTATCATCCTGGCGGGAGCTAAAGGACTTCACTGTTTCCACGTCCACCTTCTTAATACCATTCATTTCTGAAATCTCTAACAACCAGAAGCCCTGCAACTTCTCCGGACCAGTCTTATCACGCATATCTGATATGGTAAGGGAATCTGAATAATACTTCCCACCCAGACGATTGAATAAGGTGCTCTTACCAATACCCTGTGGGCCAGCCAGAACCATAATATAATCAAACTTAATGCCTGGCTCGTACACGCGCGCGACTGCTGCCACGAGTGTTTTTCTCATAACTGCTCTGGTATAAGAGGAATCCTCTGCACCAAGGTAATCAATCAGTAATGTTTCCAGACGCTTCTTCCCGTCCCATTCTGGTAAGGCTTCTAAGTAATCCTTAATCGGATGGAAGGAACGTTCTGAGGTGGCAGTAAGCAGCGCGCTTTTTAACTTGGCAG
This sequence comes from uncultured bacterium, assembly GCA_905215405.1. Taxonomy (GTDB): domain Bacteria; phylum Bacillota; class Clostridia; order Lachnospirales; family Lachnospiraceae; genus CAJMQE01. The sequence goes on along the minus strand of CAJMQE010000010.1, from coordinate 25,578 downwards.
GACTAAAAATATGATACACGCGGTCCAGGTAAGCTGATAACGCAGCCAGGTCTGCATCAGACCAGCCCGACTTAAGTGGCTCCCAAGGTAACAGCTCACTATCGCGGATATCAATACCGCAGCGGTGCTCATTGTATGCGATGTCTTTTAATCTGGAATCATGGCGCATGATTTCGACAAAGTTCGTCAAACTCTCCTTAATACCACCATCCTTATCAAGCTCCAAGCGCGCCTGCCAGTTTGCATCATCATCCGAGAATTCATCCTGTGCAGCCAGCTCACGTTCTTTGGCAAGCTGCAGTTTTACCTTCTCGTCGTTTATGGAAAACTCCACCATCGCTTTATAAGATGGCAGCTTAGTTGGTGCGGTATCCAACTTTGCCTTTTCATCCAAATGACCAAAGCGATGCACTCTCACAACATCAAATGCATTTAAGAGTAAACCACACGCTGGATCCGTTGCATGATGGCTGTAGCAAAACTTATCATCATAGGTAACAACACCTGCTGATGAATCTGCTGGAATAAAATCATAGCGTCCCTCCATGACTGAAGGTTTGTAAATGTCTGAGAGAAAACTATCAATTACTGCTTCAATACTGTACGTTCTGCAGAAAGCTCCAACAATGCCGTCCTTCTCTAATGGATCCGCCTGCTTTGCGATAGTACGTTTTACAATTTCTGACTGGCGGGAGCTCATAGGCCACTGGCTGGTATCATGCCAATCTGTGTAACGTGCAAGAATCGTATCTGGATTGAGCATAGGTCCATCCTGTGACTCAAACAAGAAATCACCATCACTACTGGTACTTGGCCAGTACATAAGACGTGCTGCTTCATGGCAAGTATCATCCACCATTTCCATTCCGACATCTTTCGCCACCATTCGACTAACCGGTGCATATTCTTCTGCACTGATTTCTCTGGTAAGTGGAATAATAAGTCTGACACGTGGTGCTTCTGGTGTATGCTTATGGGTAGAATACATCAAACACTGGAAATCAAAGAACATAGTAATTTCATCCCAGATACCTGCTGTGGCATGATCCAGGTCCAAGGTAAGCAATGATCTGCCCTCCACAAAGCCATTCTTTCTTTTTCCCTGCTTTAAGGCACCACCTACAAAACCACCTACGTCTTTTGCTGCATCCTGTGCGGGCTTACTCATTTTTCGATATTCGGATACTGTTTCTGTGGTACGAATTGTCTGGGAACACTTAGCCTTAAGCTCATCCCAGGTCATTTCTTTATTCTTCCACTTCTTGTCCATACGACTATTTCCAATTGCGATTCTCATTTCTGCCATCCTCCCTTGCCAATCTTCTCTTTAATCTCTCCACTCCCACAGTCGCACCGCCTAAGTCACCGGCATGCATCTGACCAATAATTGTGCGATAGGTTTGCTGTGGGATTCTTGCTTTGATTATATTTAATTCCTTGATTAATTCCTGTTCCATTAGGCTACCTCCATCTGTTTGACTTTTTCTAACAGTTCCTCTCCATCTAAATCTGTTAACATTGAAAACAATCCTGATAAAAAGAAGTGTTCTACGTCATCAATCGTTGCATTAACCTGAATCATATGATTCTCCCATTTCGTGTGACGCTTTTCATCATACACTGCTGGTTCCGCGTCCAGCAGCTTTTTTCTTTTCTCTCTTGCCTCCTGATAATCCTTAACTGCCTGGATTATAATTGCATTTGCTAATCTGCTATATGCTTCGTTCAATTCCCGTACCTCCTAATCCTTCTGGTAAAACTCACATTCATACCCAGCAGCATTTAAGATAAGTCCCGGCGTCCACTCTGGCGTAATCGACATAATTCGACACGCTTCGTCAAGTTCTGCCCCCATTGGTGCTTCAATAACTGCTTCATCATGAACATGCATTACAATCTTGTAGCCTGTCACATCCAGTCGATTCATTGCTTCTGCAAGAATGTCTCTGCTCATGGCCTGAATGATGTTTTCCACAAATTTAGGTCCGTATGAACTTATTGGGCCCCATTTCTTTGTGGCATCAACGCCCATATATTCAATTTCATCTCTGTCATAATCATTACGATAGATTCTTGGCTTCGCATAAGCTAAACGTCTTCCACTTGGGAGTCGTATGAATAAAATTCCTGATTCATATACAAACTCCAAACATTTATAGCTTTGCGGCTGTCTATCCCTGACCGCTTTAATCACACATTTGTGTACGTCCCACCAGAGCTTCACAATGGCAGGATTAGACTGACGCCAAGCATCTACGATTGGTTTGATTTCATCCTCCGGAATACCAAGATCAATAGCTCCCATCGCTTTCATCGCACCTTCTCCGCCGCCATAACCTAACGCGAGCTCCGCAATTTTGCCTTTTTGTCTAAGTTCCCCATTCACACCATGCTTTTCAACTGGAACACCAAACATCTGTGAAGCTGATGCACAGTAAATATCTCCGTTTTCCTTAAAAACTTGCATACGCCAAGTCTCACCAGCAAGCCACGCAATCACTCTGGCTTCAATTGCAGAAAAGTCAGCTACCATAAACTTGCAGCCTGATTTCGGAACAAATGCGGTACGAATCAACTGTGAAAGAATATCCGGTACCGAATCAAACAAAAGCTCAATGGAATCAAAGCAGCCAGTCTTAACCAGGTCCCTGGCCACCTTCAAATCAGAAATGTGGTTCTGGGGCAAATTCTGTACCTGCACCAAGCGACCAGCCCAGCGTCCTGTACGATTGGCTCCATAGAACTGAAGCAGACCATGTACCCTGCCCCCGCTGCAACAGCAGGTTTCCATTGCTGCATATTTCTTCACAGAGGATTTTGCAAGTAACTGTCGAAGTTGTAATACTTCCAGTGGCAGACCAGTTGCTTCCTGCATAAGATTTGCCACCTCTGCTTTGGCAAGACTCTCTACCACAATTCCCTGCGACTGCAACCATTCTTTAAGCTGGATTGGAGAGTTTGGATTTTCGAGTCCTGTAATATCCTGGGCACGCTTTAAATATTTACTCCTGGTTTCTTCATCACAGGCAATGGCCTGCTTTACCAATGTCATGTCCACTTCAATTCCTAAATCGTTGATACGCTGATCAAGTGCATACTGTTCCCAGACATCTGCTGGTACCGGGAAACGATTCACTCTATTAAAAATTTCCATCTCTGTTTCTACGTCGCGTGTATTATAGGATTTATATAAATTCCATTTATCCATATCGTGTTCTGGAAGGTTTCTGGTTCTGCCTCCATTTACCTTTGTCGCCTTACAGGGAATCGAGAAGTATTTGATTAAATCCTTACCAGCCTCCAGCTTCTGCTTCTCCAAGCCAAGTACCTGACCGACTGCTGTAAGAGAACCCGGCAGGCCTAAATACAAAGAAGCCACCATCGTACATCTCCAACTGTCCGGTGTAAGATAAACGCCTAAGAATTTTGATAAACACACACGCTCAAACTGAGCATTAAACGCATATTTCAAAATGGAATCGTCTGTTAATGCTGCAACTACATCCACCGGCAGCTTCTCACCACTGGCGAGATCAATTGTTGTAACTGGTCCCATATCAATTGAATAACCAAAGAGCAGCACTTCAAAGCCGGAATCGTCTACGTATTTGTAAACTCCCGACTTTGTAAGGTCTGCTCTACTAAATGTTTCTATATCAATATTAATTTGTTTCATAAGAATCACCTTTCTTGTAATTAAGTGGTTGATTGGAAACGCCCAGGAGGATTACTCCTCCCAGGCTTCCTGCATCATTCAATTGTTAGTCTAAGAACTCGTTGTCTGCTTCGCCAAAGTCATCTGCTGCAGATACTCTGCCACCGCCAAGACTCTCACCATCTTTTGTTTTCTGGATATTACCAAGGCCGCAAGCGATACCTTTGTTACCATTTGTGTTGAAGGCATAGAAGTTAATGCTTACCTTGCCATAGCAGCCAGAATACACTTCTGTCTCATCAGTGATTGGCAGTCTATCAAGGCCAACAATCTGAGGTGCTGTTTTACTGTTACAGTTAATGAAATAAGAGTCTGCATATGCCTCATCATCCTTCTCGACATCGCCGTCTCTCAAAGGCAGCTTCAACGCACCCTTGTTTGGTTTCTTACCACCAAACTTAGAAATTCCATCGTTGATTGCCTGATCGATTGCCTTATTGATAAGATCCACTGTCTCTGTGTCTGATTTTGGAATAATCAGTGATACGCTGTACTTCTCATCGCTACCATTGATGCTCTTTGGATTCCATACATTTGCGTATGAAAGTCTTACTTCATTAGTTACTACTCTGTTACCATTCATGATCTTTGCCATAATTAATTTTCCTCCTGAAATTCATCGTTTATTGTGTTTACTGATACTTCCGGTCTTTTATCACTCACCGGAACGAGTGTTAATTTTCCAACGGGCTTCGTAACATATTTACCAAGTACCTCCTGGAAGATATCCTTACCCATGAGCTTTTCAAAAGCGGTCAGGGTGATTAAGGTCTTGTTATAAATGTCTGCATAGCCTGCGGCCTTCGCAGCATCTTCAACAGATTTTTCACTCGTGAATTTGCGATTTGATCTGCCCTCCACCAGCTTATATCCATCCCAGTGCTTACCATTTTCAATAGCCTCAGCAGATGCATACACCATAACATCGCTGCACCACTTGAACAGCTCATCAGCCTTTTCCATAACCTCTGCAACTTCCTCATCAGATAAAAGTGCTGGTGGCTGGAATTCCATCTTGGCAAGTTCCAAGAAGGATTCTGCTCTGGCCCTGCAAGTGTTCTTTGCCTTGCAGAAGCGGCACCAGGAACCGGACACGAATTCTCCTTCTCCCTTTGCAGCTAACTCTGCCTTTGGCTTTAATACTTCATCCGCCCACTGATACAATTCCTCTGCGGTAATCGTCCAGGAGCTAATGCTCTGGAGACGCGGCTGATAGATTGTCATGGTTACATTCTCGATGTCATACAGACAATCGAATAACTGAAGGGCTCCTAATGCATATAGCATCATCTGCGGATTATGGTCAGCGTAAACTGCGACGCCTCTTCCATACTTAAAATCCACTACATTTAATTCTTTATCAGCTACTAATAAGAAGTCACCAGTTCCAAAACCATCTGGGACGTAACAACTGAAATCTAAATGCTGCTCAATAAGGGTTACTGGATCCTTACAGTTCTGTCTGGCCTGTCCTACTAAATCCATAATGAAATCACGATAATCATCTGTGGTTTCCTCCATTTCATCAGTCCAGTAATCACTGGTAGGTCTGCGACCAGCTCTCATTTTTAATGCTTTACGAACCTTCCATTCACAAAGAGCATGTGCGGTGGTTCCCTCTGCAGCAAAGCTGCTACCTTCGTCTTGCATCCCGGCAGTAAGCTGAGCAGATGGAGTGCAATTCATCCATCTGTCAGCAGCCGAGGCACCTAAGACACTGTGTACCTCTGGTGGCATATTAATCCTCCAATCCCAGTGAAGCTAAAAGCGCCTTATCCACACGCTTCATATCTTCCTCTGTTAAATGATCAACTACAGCTAATACATCTGTATCTCTTGAAATGGTAGCAAGCTGTTCTGTCTGCACCATCGATACCTTTTTAAGACCTGAATACCACTGCAATACCACATGTGTTTTCATCTCCATGCGTTTTAACTGTGATGTCACATAAGCAATAATCAAATTGCTGCTATGTTCATTACCCAGATTATTCTGAATAACAACTGCTGGATGGTTCCCCGCACACACGTGACCATGATTTTCCTGAAGTGGATTTTCCACAAAAATAATGCTTCCTCTTGTAATTTCTTCCATCTTAACTTCCTCCTATTTCAATTCCTTAGCTGCTGCCAGTAGTGCTTCATAATCTTCTGGCTTTACTGCTGATAATTTATTTGCTCCAAAGGACTCCAGCAGTTCTTTCACTTTACTGGTAAGTCCTGCCTGTGACTTCTCTGCAAGTACTGCACGTACCTGTTCAATTGTTACTGAAGCAATAGGTTCTTCCTTCTTTGCTTCTTTGTTATTTGTTGCTTTCTTTGGTTCTTCTTTAGGTTCTTTCTCTTCAGCAAGTGCTTCTGCTGCAGGAATACCTTTTGTTTTTTCAGCAACACCCGATACAACTTTTGCGAGGTTGCGATAGGCTTTTGCCTCTGCTTCTTTAAGAGAAGCGATCTCATCTAAAGCATTTAAAATCGTCATAATATCTAATCCTCCATATCTTTAAATATCTGCTCTACATGCATTGGTACCACCGGGATACCAAGTTCTAATGCCAGGTTTACTTCACCCTGCATTCCTTCACTAATGCCTCTCTCATCAATGAAAATCCACACCTCATCACACTTAGCAAGAAGTGCTTTTCCAATTTTCATTCCTTCTTTTCTCTGCTCAGGCTCATTATCATCGAGTACCCCGCAAAGCATTAACTGGGGAACCACAGGAGCTACATTTTCTGTAATTGCATATAAGCAATAATCATTGGTGAGTTTTAAATTGTGTTTCACATCGCCACGAACGCGGCTTGCGATATAAACTAACTTCATATTTGTATCCTTTCAGTGCTGGGTTAATAGTTACGAAAAGCAGCATTTTCTGATCATCTGCTCGAAGATGACCAAGTCCTCTGGGCAATCAGCTAACTGCTTGTATTTATTCAAAACAGCGATTTCTTCTGGCGAATGAGCCAGCTTTAATGGTGAGATGCCTTCCTGCAGTCTCACGCCTCCACCATTTCCTTGGACCATTTCGATCGGGTACTGACACATGAGCTCCATCACATCACTGCGAATGGTGCGCTCTGATACATGCAGCTCGCTAGATAAATATTCACTTGTAACATGTCCACGCTGGCGAACAATTTCATATAACATTTGCTGACGCTCAGCTTTTGGTGTACGCTTGCTCATGTGCTTTCCCTCCTTTCTGGTCTTGCCGTTTCGTTGCAATAAAGATACTTCGCAAACCGGAAGCCTAATTTCCGGTTCCAAAAGTTTTTTACATTTTTTCAAAAATATTTTGTCGCCACGTCAATCCGGATATTTCGTCATAAGGATGATGGGTAACAGGTAAAATAAAGAACGCCTCCCAGGAACGCGTGCATAGTCTTATATAAGGTTGGATTTCAAACCTTACAATTTGCTATGATCCACGCGCTTCTGAGAGGCGTCCTTCATGAGTCGAGATATTTAGTTATGCGGACTGTCTTGTTTCTGTATCAACAAACTTTTTTCCGGTTATCTTGTGATACTCACATTTATGTCTCTCCCTAATAGGACCACTTGCTAATGACTCAGCGTACACCTCGCCAAAACAGCATCTCTTTCCTAATGGACATTTTTCCTGACAGCAGATTGGAATTAAGTTATTCATTCTACTTCCTCCTTCGAATTTTCTAATTATAGTTTAATTGCGCATACCGTAATATGCAAAATCCATTTTATATATTACTTTTATATTGTTTTTAATACTCGTATTACGTTATCTATTATTAGGTAGTCATTAAATTTATCGTCTATTACTTCTTTAATTATGTTTTATATGCAAATCTTTTTACATATGATATAATCTATTTATATAACAATTTCGAGGTGATTATATGGGTAACAAATCAGCATACACAGATGACATATTGGCAAGTAGCGGCAACCTGTTCTCTTTCGACAACGCTAAAGCCGAAACCAGGATTGATATAACACATGACAAAGCTGGCGGAGAAATCAAAACCCTACGTATCAGAAGCACCGAAAAGATACAAACTTTTAATTACAAAGTTTCATCAGGTTTATTTCCTGTGCAGGACTCAAACAGCAATGTCCTTACAGAATTGTTTTCTCTAAAGCTCAATGAGTTTGATAAGATTAACTCCTTTTTTCAAAAATACGGTTTCTTCATACCTATTTCCAATACGGAATTTGAAACCTTCTCGTATAATGACATTTTTGGAATCATTGTCAGAATTCACACTTTATTACAACTGATTCAGGAGCTGCAAAAGGATGAACCTGATTGCAATCGTTTATACAAAGACACTACAAAGCTGCAACTTAACAAACAAATAACAATAAAAAACAGTGGTGGTTATGAATATGCTACCTGTAAGCATTTTCTCCGGGACAGGCTTGAGAAAACGGACCTTTCTGTTCTTAACACACCTCCTGACTACATGGTTGAAGAGGAATACTCAGTTCCATACGCGCATGTTCCAGATAGCATGAATGAATCAGGATATTTTGACCTGGCAGTTGATGATACTTTCGATCAACAATATGAAGTATCTGACCTTGCTCCATATCTTAGAAACATGTTGGCATCAATCTTTGATTGTGATACAGAACATAGAAGGTTAATCGAACTGTATTGTCATTTAGAGAACTCTCGCTTGATGTCCGTAAATACAGGCTCACTCAACATGATGCAAAGGCTTACCTTCGAATATGAATCTGATTTAAATTTGCAAACCAAATTTCCTGATCTAAAACAGCGCCTAATTGAAGCCGCTCAAATTACAATCAAAGATGAGATTGAATACTCGCTTTCAAATATACGTCCGGTATATGACGCCAAGAGTGCACGTGGCAGTTGGCATATTCCTGATTTATTATCTGCATTGTATTTCTCCATTTTCTATATGCGTCCTGACCTGCAGCTCTTACGCTTGTGTGAAAACCCCTACTGTGATAATTATTTCTCAGTAACATCCACAAAGAGCAATAAAAAATATTGTTGCCACGAATGTGCAAATGCTGTATCACAGCGAGCCTATCGCAATCGAAATAGACAGAACTAAAAAAAGCCGGGGCAGACTTAGATAACAATCAAATTGCTTCTAATATCTACCCCGGCTTGGATACTTGATGATCGGCACATTCAGGTATTGAATATATTCTATTGTTAGAACCTGGGCTGCACACCTTCGTCAGTCACAGTAAGAGTAATTAAAAATCTAATTTGCAAGTCGGTAAGCATCTTGAATATGACTCATCAATCAATTCATCTAATGTTGTATATCCAACCACTTTATCTCCTTTGTAATTTGCAAGAGCCTTTTTACCGTTGATCTCCATTAAGAGTCCTTGTGGTATCTTGACACCATGTTTTGTATAAATCTTATCCTTATCGTTTCTACAAAAGCTATCCATCCAGTATCCTCCCTATTATATTCCAAGCATCTGCGTAAAAATCATACGCCTTCTTGAATTGCTCTTATTGTTAAAATCCACACCATTGTACCAATCGATGAGCTTTGAAATCTGTTCGTCTGTTGGGTTTGGATTGTATACAAAATATCCAGTCAAATAATTAATATAATCTATTCTGTCTGGCTCATCTACATCATTATCCGTAATAAAGTCCATCGTTTTATTTAATGCATCCAATGTTTTATCAAAACACTGTGTTAACATCCCCGGTTCCAACGCACAAAGCTGATTCTCCTTTGTGTCAGATGGAATTGGCGCATAGGCATCTGTATGCACCTTATTCATAATTATTTCATATGCAGGATTCAATGCTGCAACTGGATATGAAACACTCGTTTTTTGTGGCGTAAAGAAATCATATCCATATTCCAATAATTTGTTCTTGAATTTTAGTGTATACATTACGTATATATCAATCCCATGAACTTTCATCTTAGAAAATCTCATCTGTAAAGCACTCACACGACTACCTGCATTATTAAGAACTTCAAACCACTCTATCTGCTCATCCTCTGACAAATTTTCTGCCTGGTTAATTGTATAATAATAGCTTCTAATCTTTGACCTACACTGTACCAGTACTGTTAGAAATTCAGGATCCTTCATCATATTATTTACAGTCAAATATTCATAAAAAACTGAATCTTCCTTGTTCAATAATATACCTGCTGGGATCTGTGTCTTTGTGAATGCTCCCTCAACTAATAGGAAACGTCCTCTTGCAACATCGAGAACAATGTTCCTAAAATTATCGCTGTTGGAATATGCCTGGAAATTTGTAGTAAGTCTTTGCTGGCCGTCCACGACAGATAATTGACCTTTTTCAATATTTTCTGAGTCCAACATTTCTCGATCAACAAATGATACCTGTGGAACAAAATCACTTGTATCAACAATTACATTCATTGAAATTGGCGCTACCGGCGCTTTTCCAAGGAGCTGATAATTTAACAAATCAATGGACTGATTTATTGTCCAGCTAACATCTCGTTGATATAAAGGTAACGTTATATCCAATGACTCTATTTTTTTGCACATGTCCATTACTGTCATTTTATGAGATTTCTCCGTTGGATTAAAGGATACTGCTTGCATTAGTGATTTACTTATTTTCATATTATAACCTTCCTCTCAATCGACGCTTCAACATTTCTATGCACGTATACTATCACACGAAAGTACATATTGTCAATAGCGCGTCGTATATTTTTCGATCTAGCTTTCACTTATACCGGCGCAGCGCTCTATTTTTTATGCTATTTTGAAGTGTCTATCGCAATTATTATCTCGCTGCTACTTTTTACCGCTTTGTCTTGCAGCGAAATAAAAAGGCCTAACAAAACACAGGATATCTATCATCCTATATTTCGTCAGGCCTTGGTAGCTACGAACATCGTGCTCCGATTCGCTCAGTACGAATATTTTTATTATGTAAAACAATTACTATTACAGATCTGCAGATTGGACATTTGATTTTTATACATCCCTCTGTTACTGGATCCACATCAAATAGTCTTCCATTCTTACAGCAGGGACATGAAACATGAATATCATTCTCCATAAATATACACCTCCATATCAAAGGCCATAATCATATGGTGAACGAAATCCTTGCTTTTTTGGTTTAAATGGCAGATGTTCTTCGGCATCCTCTTTCGAAGGGTACAATCGATTACCTCTCAATTGCACTCCTCCACCATAATCAAAACGAACTACATAGAAGTCACCGCTTCTTTTTACAACAGTTACTTCCCTTATCATTCGATTACTCTCTATAATAAATGCCTGCGCTCCCACTTCAAATTTTGTTGCCATTGTTATCGCCTCCAAATTCGAAGGCCAGCTAAAGGGAAAGTCAGACTGACCAACTTAACTTTAATATGTTGATTAGCAACGGATTCTAAGGTGCGATACAATTATAATAGAACATATGTTCTTTTTTGTCAACAATAATTCTTATCTTCCATTCATTTTTTCTTGCGCAACAAATCCATCTAATGAAATTCCGTAATCATCGCATCCTTCTGGAAACATTTTAATAACATCAGCCATTGGCATGCCATATGTATCTTCACCATTATCAGTTCGGGTTCCATGTCCAGCGCAAACATTACCAAAATTAAATTCACATGTTTCGCATGATTGTTCTATTTTCTTCTCGCTCATCTACGCCTCCTATATGAACTCTATTAGTCCTTTTTCTATGCAAATCTTATAATTCAATGACCTTTTATCATTACCTGCAAAAGTAACATAAAGCATATTATCCTGTAACTTAGTAACTGTTCCAACACCATATGTCTTATGCTTTATCTTTTTTCCTTTAAGTCCAGATGATGTTTTGCTTGATCCAGATGACTTTTTCTTTGTAGAAAACAATGCTGCGTACTCCTTATCAACATTCTTCCCACGCATATTGTAATCGTCCATATCCTTAAATACATATAATTCAGGCTTTGCGACATCATTATCCGGAACTGGTTGTACTGGAAACATCCACACTAGACGGTCTCTTCCATCTTCATCTGGCTGTGTTTCAGTATATGGTCTTGCAACTAATTTAATTCTACCGCAATAAGTGTATTGGCCCGAATCCATTACTTCAAACAAATGAACATCAACACCATTATGCCCTGATTCATTTAATGTTCGATTTTGCATATAGTTGATATCCTGATTACCAGAGAGCCCCATTCCAGTATAATGAAGTACTCCGCCTATCCACTTATCATGATAAATACCACGTGTATAATCAGATACAATAACCAACGTATTTGTAGTATTAGACTTACGCATTCCGCCTTGCTGACTACATTTGAATATCTGCATAAGTCCGGTATTATTAATAACTTGTCCTATTTCCAAACCCGGATTAAACATTACTAACTCCTTTTCAGCATATTTTGTATAAATTCATCTTTATGTCTTCCCACACTGATGTCATCTAAGTAAAATCTTCCTGAACAAATAAGCCAGAAAACTTTATCAATTTTATAAGGAGTAACAGTACAATCGTTTTCTTGACAAACTTCTGCCATCTCTACAATAGTTTCAAATACTGATATTGGATCCTCTTCTGACATTCCAAGTTGACTAAATACTTCAATCAAATGAACATCTGGCTTAGGATAGTTCAAATATCCCAGTTCCTTTAAGCAATCACAGGCCAGGGCAAATCCAATCCCACTAATTTTAGAAGATATCAATTGAGGTAATGCCATTCTTGTTAAGAGATTATAATCAAATTGACTGACAAAGCCTTTAAAATCACTAACATCTTTAAAATTGCCCATGAAGCGTGCAGAATCAATAACTGATTTGCTCCATTTATACCAACCATTATATTTTGAGTCTTTACTTGTAACTTGGAATTTTTCACGGAAATCATAATATAATTCATCTGCATCCATTTTTTGAATTTCTTCTATATCAAAATTTTTCAAAATGCTGCGTATCTCTTCTTGCCTCTGCTCATATTTAATAATATTAGGCATGCTCTGATAGTTCTGTGCAGAATAAATTAGCTGCTCAAAAACATCTTTTAAGGTATTAAAATCACGCCTATCACCTACAAAGTATTTTTGCAGATCACTTTCGTTCATATTATCAGGAAGCATATGTATAAGATATTCCTTTGCAGCACTATATATTTCCAAGTACTCTTCCTTCATATATCATTCTCCAGTATTTTTATTCTTCTTCAGCGATAGGTATATAGACTCTTTTCATTGGGAATATTTTGGTGTATTTATCTGACATTTCTCCATAATATTTCATTATCAATTCAGCCAATTGTGCTCCATTAATTCCACTAATTTGAGGATTTGCTTCTAAAAACTTTCTAGCATTTGGTTTATAATCTGAGAGCGTTACAAACCATCCATAATCTCCAGGAGCCATTGCGCCTTTGAATGATTGCAGTGTGTTTTCTGTAATTTGAGAATCTCCACTCTTTACCTGAACAACTATTCTTGGAGGAAGTTCATCCTTAAAAGCCACAATATCAATTCCACTGTCACCACCTTGCTTCGACTGCTTAGTCCTATACCCCATTGCATTTAACAAATCATTTACAACATCTTCTAATTGATATCCTTTACAATACTTACTCAGCTCTTTTATTATAAAGTCTTTTGTCGATTCAAGAATTTGCTCTGCTGTCGCTGCAACACTATCATCGTCTGTGTCATCTGTGTCATGATTATTTTTCTTAAAATCCTTATCTAATGCTGCCAAATACTCATCAGCATAATTTTTAACAGAGAACAATGACATCGCTGATCCAACTTCATATAATGCTCCTTGTGAAAATACGGTACGCGGAAAACTCTTAATCCACTTAACACTTCTCTGCTGCACATATTCTGCTGCAGTATTATCAAACACATATTCTCCCTGTACGGATCCTATATTTATCTCTCTATTTACTTTAGAAGGATAAATAATATAATCTCCTATTTGCATCTCGTGGATAAATCGATACAACATGCCTGCTCCAGTTGCAATGGAACCCCTTTTCACATCTGGATACACATCTTCGTAGTGTTCTTTAAATGCTTCTCGGCTGTTATCAATTTTCGATAAATCACCAAACTCCTTCCATCCTATTGCAATTACATTATTGTTCAAAAAAAGATAATCATCTTTTGTGTGAATTCCCCATACATTTGCCATTTTGACACCTCTTTACTTTTTATCTGTAATTTCTGCAGATTTCATTAATATTAATTCTTTCAAAATCATTTGTTTGCAACAAACCCTCTTCAACAATATTTTCTTCCAAGAATTTTGTCAGCTCCATATCTTCCCTCAAATAATAAAATGATTGTGGCACCGTAAATTTTTCTAATTTCATACCAAGTGTTTGTAGATTAATTAAATTTGTCTCCTGATATGATAATACAGGCATAACTACCTTATTCTTTCTCTTTTGATATTCTTCAATTCTACGCACGACTTCCATATTATCCTTATATTGTTCTCTCCACTCGGTCAAAAGAATTGGTTCTCCCAAATATAAAATGCCACTAATCCCTGAAATAGGGGCACTTACATATAAATATGCTTTTACTATTTCCTTTGAAAATCTGCTTCTATATTCATATATTTTTTCGCCACTCATAATTTTATCTTTCCAAAATGGCTGCATACTTAACAAAACTGTTTTCATTATTCAATCTCCAATTTGTCATTTTTCACAAATTATTATATCAAATTTATGTGAATTTTGATATAATAAAAAGAAAATTTGGTAGATTATGGATATACAATAAGGAGGTTCACTATGCCAAGAGTACGAAAGCCAAAGCTACCAGCATTACTTGATAGAAAAATCAGTAAAACTGGCCAAACACGTGGAGCAGATGACGATGTAATATTTCAAAATCGTGTAAATAGGTGTAATACTGTATTAATTCCATTCCATCAATGGAAAAGCGATGAAACACTGAGGAATTCAACCGACCAATTTGAACGTGGATATATTGTCCTAATCGGTCCCCAGGATTATTTTAACTCAGATGATCAGGAATTATTTCTTGCATCATATGACCTTGTATTAGGCGAAAATTCGCTAATTTTTTACGAGACAAGAGCCGACTGGAATCTGTACAATCCGGATGATTTGGGTTGGGATTATGCCAATAGCCGCACGGCTCCTTTAGGAGGTGTTTATGTTGCTCGTGTTCCCGGCACCACCGCAGCATCTGAAGACTCTGGCAAAATCAATCGCGGCTATGCTACTCAATCGCCAAAAGGCGCCGGAATACGCCTTTACGAATATGCTAGCAATGAAACTATTTCAAACTGTCGTTTACAACTTGAAGCAATCTACTGGCATTGTCATGACGCAATAGATGTTGCTGTAGACTTTGGTATGACTAAGGAAAACGCTATTTTAAGGAAGGAAATGTGTCTTGCTGAGTGTTCTGAAAAGGGGCTCCTTGATTATGATAAGCTGTATTCACAACGAATCATTAATAAGGACAAGATAACCGTTTGCCCTTTCTGCTTAAAGAAATTATCAGGTAACGGTTTTTATAATAGACTTGAGCAGCCAGAAGGACGAGAAGTTCCAGACTTAACTGTAACAGAAATCAATTTATTCCATATCAACGAACTCAAATACGGAGAGTACAATCACCGTCCGTACAATCTTGGTTGGGGATGTCACCATTGTAATGTAGTTGTAAAAGATTCTGGTATATATCCTACTTTGCATTGGTTACAGGAAGTTATTGATAGAAACATTGAGCAAGGTTACACAATTCCATAATGAAAAAAGGGATAAATACAATCTGTATCTATCCCTTTTTTCATTATATTGATAAAGTCATTTGCTCTATCTCATTCTCTTGTATTCTATTCACTGCATAATCTGACCATTTTTTTTCTATTTCAATACTAATACATTTTCTTTTTGTTTCAATTGATGCGATTGCTGTTGCACCAGAGCCTCCGAAACAATCTAAGATAATATCTCCCTCATACGTTGTTGAAATAATAGCATGCTTCAGTAAATCCAATGGTTTTTCAGCAGGATGCTTTCCCTTGTACTGTCGGACATTTTCAAATGTCCATATATCCGTGAATTCAACACTTCCATCCACATTAAATGGTCTAATCATATCCTCAAATACTGGTAATTCCTCGAATTTACCGGTTTCAAGCAAGGCCGCTATAATCTTATTATATTGCTCTTTACTAGGAATATTTCTACCAGCTTCCCAATTAGAAATCGCCCCACCGTGATTAACTTTTCCATATGATTGAGTCACTTCGGCCAAATAGTTCATCGAAAGTCCTGCATGTTTTCTCCATTCTCGAAGCTTATTTCCAAAGTAACTCCTAAAAATATTACCCTCATAGGCTGGCTCCAAAAATATTACTCTTTCCGAATGAGGATACCATTGTCTTAATGATTCCTTTTTCATCTTCTGTTTCCATCCATCATATCCAGGTGCGTTGGGCTTCGTCCAAGTTATTTCTGATAAAACGTTGAATTCCTCTGAAAACATTACCTGAAGCCAGGCGGACATTTCTGAAGAACAGAAACAAAATACACTTCCATTATATTTTAATATTCTTTTCCATTCTTTACCATATTCTTTCATCCACTCAATATATTCATTATTTGTATTAAAAGCTGTATCACCTGTAATGTTTTTCTTCTTTGTCGAATGATAAGGTGGATCTGTCAATATCAATGAAATGCTATGGTCCGGTATTTTTTTCATTTCCTCTAATGAATCCGCATTTAGTAAAATTGCACCGTCTTTCTCAATAGCCATTTCATCTTTGCAATTACTTCTTATTTGTTCCAAAACTAACTCTATATTCATTTTTTAGCCATCCTTCACATACTATACTTACAACTTATTTTTTATGTATCTACTTGTTTTTATTCTATTATCTTTTGGTTTTTCAGCACTTTCTGGGATCGCCCATTCTCTGCCAAATTTCTTCGCACCTTCTATTAAGCCTTCATTGCAAATAGTTTGCGTTCTTCTAATTGACAAAGACCATTTCTTTGCTGCTTCTCTAACAGTAATGTATTCCATGTGTTTTCTCCCTAACTTATATTGCTTGTTTATTATAAGCGTCTATGCGCCGAATATCAACTTTATATTGGAAATTTCAAAGATAATTATTGGGGGTAAACTATTCGCGGACTATCGCGCTGCCGATACTATTCCGGCGCACGCTGCTTTCACCAGCGAAATAATTTACCCCCTCTTAAATTTCAAGTTCTATATACATATTTTCCTGCTAAAAACACAGGTCCATATTTCTCAAATAATCCCGCAAAGCCGCATGAACAGGCTATTCGCGTGACAGTAAACAAACGGTTTCAACATGAACCGTTCCTGGGAACATGTCTACACAGCATCCCTTTTCCACTTTATATCCCTTTTCCTGCAGGATTACCAGATCTCTAGCAAGAGATGTTGGCTTACATGAGATATAAACCATATGATCAACACCATAGTCGATGATCATATCCAATGCCTTTGGATGGATTCCATCACGTGGTGGATCAAGTACGATCAGGTCTGGCTTATCTGTAATATTCCCAATGACTTTCAAGACATCCCCTGCAATAAATTCACAGTTATCAAGTCCATTGAGTTTGGCATTTACCTTTGCAGATTCCACTGCTTCCTCAACGATTTCAACCCCGACTACTTTTTTAGCTACTGATGCGAGCATCTGCGCAATAGTTCCAGTTCCACTGTAAAGATCGAATACGACTTTATCCTTTGTTGAACCCACATATTCGCGCGCCTTTGTATAAAGTACCTCTGCGCCCAGAGAATTTGTCTGGAAGAATGAAAATGGTGTGATTTTGAATTTGAGTCCAAGAAGTTCTTCATAGAAATAATCCTGACCCAATACAATATCCGTGCGGTCATTTTTTACAACATCTGCCACGCTGTCATTTAATGTATGAAGGAATCCAACAAGTTCCCCTTTTAAATCCAGTGCTTTTAATTTATTTGCAAGAACAGTCAAATCATATTCCATCTGTGTTGTCGTAACCAGATCAACAAGAATCTGTTGTGTCTTCACCGCTTTTCTAACAAGCAAATGTCTGAGATATCCTACATGAGACATTTTGTGATAGAACGGAACTTTTTCTTCTTTGAAATGTTCATATACACAATTTAAAATTTTTCTATAATCTTCTTCCACAATTCGGCAGGACCCTACCGTAACAATATCATACGTACTGTTTCTCTTGTGCATACCGAGTGCAAGCGGTCCATCTTTAATCTCATCTCCAAAAGAGAATTCCATTTTATTTCGATATTCCTCATTGATCGGGCTCTGGCAAATGCCTTCAAATTCGTATGATTCATGAATAACTTCATCAAGCATCGCTTTGACCTGTGCTTCTTTGATCTTCAATTGTTCTTCATAGGCAACTGATTGATAAACACAACCACCACACAATCCAAAATGTTCACATATTTCAGTAGTTTCAATCGGTGCCTTTTCCACTACTTCCAATAATCTTGCTTCACATTTTTCTTTCCGTTTCTTATTGATCATGAACTTGATTGTCTGCCCAGGAATCGTATTTTTAACGATGACCTTTCTTCTCACTTCTTTTTGAACCTGTTTGCCATCTTCCTGTACATTTTCAATTGCGTTCACATATACAATTCCCTTGTTCGGAAATTCAACACGTTCTACGACACCACTATAAATTTCGCCTTTTTTCATCTAATCCTCCAAATCAGACTATCTGTGATATCTGATTTTTCTATTCATTCTTCATTTTATTTTTGTATTTCAATTTGTCGATTTAACTGTTTCTATATTCCTATTATCCAATTATAACGTTGACTTTTCTAATTCGGAATTAGAAATTCTTTTCAAGTTTTAAGTTGTAGCTTTTTCTACTATTCGATTATATTTATATCTTTTCCTGTATTCAAATATATCTATACTATTTTTCTAACTCTCAATTACAACTGTCTCTATTTTTCTTTTTTATCTTTTTTTGCACTGGAAGGTGTATGGAATAACACTTTCATTACCAATGCCAGACCTCCAAAAATCAAAACCAGCATGATCAGCCAGTCAAATAATGTAATCCGTTGCAATGTCAAATGTGTGGATGCAACGACTGATGCAATAATAAGTAATAATCCCAAGCCGGTAACCAGCTTTGCAAAGAAGGATTCATAATTTACAAATAGTAGAACGATTCCGATAATAAATGGAATTACGACCAGACCAGAACTCATCCAGCTGATTCCAAAAAAGCCACCACCAAACCAGCTATTTGAAACACTGACTTTATCCATAAAAAAATACAGTCCAACGACCAGCATTGCCAGTCCCCCTAAAAACTCAAGCAACTCATCCTCTTCTTTTTTCATTTTTATTCTCCTCCACTCACATACTGCTCTTTGTTCCCTCTTACATTCTATTCTTACTATCTATTGAACTCTATTATTATTTTACTCACAAAATGCCACCAGCAACAATCGCACCAGTGGCATTTTCTTTTTCGATATTCTATTCATCATTCTTCTCATACCAAACAGCAATAACTGAAGCACACCTCCAGCATTTGCTCAGTATGATTCGAATCTGATTTCCAGATTAATCTTATTCTTCAGAATCATCAGCTGATTCAGATTTTTCTTTATTATCTTCATCTGCATCATCATCATTTTCAAAATCATCGTCTTCTACGAAATCGTCGTCAAAATCTTCATCTTCGAAATCATCTTCAAAATCTTCAAGGTAATCAGGTGTAAAGTATCTGTATACAGCATATGCAATTCCAGCTACTGCAGCAACGGCTCCTACGATGGCTAAAATAACCAGAACTACGTTACATTTCTTTTCTTCTTTAACTTCATTCTTGTGAATTAAATCATTCAGCTTTGTTGTTGCAAGAAGTTCTTCAAACTTATTCATATTCATGCAAACACTCCCTTTCACATTATCTTATCTTCCATGACTTTTTACAAAGTCTGTTCTTGTATTATTATAACACGTAGCATGTTTTTTTACTACAAAATTTTCAAATTCTAACAGTATATCACCGACACCTTTATCAGACTTTCCTTAATTTGGCAAAATTAGATAACATCTTCTTTTGTCCTGCCTTATCGAACATGACCGTTACTTCATAATCTCTTCCAGCATCGACAATGCCAAGGACTGTACCTTCACCGAATTTAATATGTCTAACTCTGTCACCCGTATCATAGGATAAATGTGCTGATTTTTGAACAGGTTCTACAGGTCTGTTGCTCGTCATGCCTGAATGGAATTCAGATTGTGCCTTGCTCTTTTTCAGATCAAACAGATCCATCGGAAACTTTCTTCCAAACCCAACTTCTTTGTTTGTCTGACTCGTTCCATACATGCTCATACGCGCTTTGGCATCAGCTCGAAAATCCTTCTTAGGCTGTCCATTGTTATCATCTTTATCCAAATTACTTAACATACTGTTACCATATCCATGATTTTCAATATTCAAGAGATCCTGTGGAATCTCCTTAATGAACCTTGAAATCTTATTTGCCTGCGTCTCACCTCGTACCATTCTTAACTTGGCACAGGTAATATTCAGCTCTTTTTCAGCTCTGGTTATACCTACATAACAAAGTCTTCTCTCTTCTTCTACTTCTCCTGGATCATCTGATGTAATGGTCATATAACTAGGGAAGAGACCATCTTCCAGTCCTGTCAGATAAACGATCGGGAATTCAAGACCTTTCGCACTATGTAATGTCATCAGCATCACTCGTTCAACTGATTCATCCAGATTATCAATATCGGCGATCAACGCAACTTCTTCTAGAAATCCACTCAGTGAAGGATGTTCTTCTTCGCTGTTTTCTTCATAAGAAACAATTTTATTGATCAATTCATCAATATTTTCCTGACGTGCTTCCACTTCTTCCGGTGTTTCACTTTCTACCAGGACTTCCATGTATTTGGTATCTTTCAGAATCGTCTCAACTAAATCTCGGATCGACATCGACTGTGCTCTGGCTTTCAATGCACTAATGTAATTCACAAATGGCTCTACTTTCGTATGTGCTCTACCAAGTGATACGATATTTCCTGCGTTTGCAAGGGCTTCCCAGAATGTAATTCCACAATCATCCGCATATTCCTGCACTCTTCCAATCGTCGTCGCACCGATTCCTCTTTTTGGCACATTAATAATACGTTTTACAGCCTGTCCATCTCTACCATTGTCAACAGTCTTCAGATATGCAAGAATATCCTTGATTTCCTTTCTCTGATAGAAATTAACACCGCCAAATACCCGATAAGGAATATTGTTGGTTACACATTTTTCTTCCAGTGCACGTGACTGTGCATTCGTTCTATAGAGAATCGCGAAATCCTTATAATTCCAGCCATCGCGTACTTTTGCCTTGATGCCCTGAACGACCCCCTCTGCCTCTTTATATGCATCATCATATACCGTAAGATTGATCTTCTCTCCATCTTCATTTGCTGTCCAGAGAGTCTTGTCTTTTCTACCAACATTATGTTTGATAACATTATTTGCTGCATTCAGGATATTCTGGGTTGATCTGTAATTCCGTTCCAGTTTGATAACCTTTGCACCAGGAAATGTATCTTCGAAATTTAGGATATTTCCAATATTTGCGCCTCTGAACTTGTAAATAGACTGGTCATCATCACCAACTACACAGAGATTCTTATATTTTCCAGCCAGTATACTGATCAGTTTGAACTGTGCTGTATTGGTATCTTGGTACTCATCGACCATGATGTATCTGAATCTTTCCTGATAGTAATCGAGAACCTCTGCATCATGTCGGAATAATTCTACTGTCAGAAAGATCAGATCATCAAAATCAAGTGCATTATTTAACTTTAAATTTTTCTGATACTCTGCATATACCTGAGCAATTTTCTTAAGTCTGTAGTTTTCTCCTGCATCGATCATCATCTGCTCCGGATGGATCAGTTCATCTTTTGCGGAAGAAATTGCATTCATCAGAGATCTTTCTTTTAATGTTTTGGTATCTACATTCAGTCGTTTGCAGACTTCCTTGATCACACTCTTCTGATCATCTGTATCATAAATAGTAAAATTATTTTCATAACCAAGTCTGTCTATATATCTTCTAAGTATTCTGACACAAGTTGAGTGAAATGTACTAACCCAGACACTGTCAGCTCCAACATCCACAACTTTATCAACTCGCTCTCGCATTTCTCCTGCTGCTTTATTGGTAAATGTGATAGCAAGAATATTCCATGGATTCACACCAAGTTCCTGAATCATATACGATATTCTGTGTGTCAGTACTCTTGTCTTACCTGAACCTGCACCTGCCAGTATTAAAAGCGGTCCTTCTGTATAGAAAACTGCTTCTTTTTGTTTATCATTCAATGTATCATATATACTACTCATTCTATCTTCCTTTTTTCTTTATTTGTCTAAATAATTATATATGTGATGAACTATTTATTCAAATACTTTTTACTACCATATTCAGACAAGTTTCGTACCACACTCAGGACAGAACTTTGCACCGTTCGTAGGAGTTCCACAGTTCGGACAGAACTTTGGAGGTGTAGCATTCGCATTTCCCGTAGCAGCTGCCTGCTGTCCCTGCATCTGCTGGTTCGGTGCCTGTGCTCCCGTCTGCTGATTAAACTGTCCATTCATGCCGTTTGCACCATTCATGCCATTATTCATATTATTGAGCATCTGCTGTCCCATCATCATGCCCATCTGCATATTGACCATATCTGCTCCTATGTTAGAACCTGAACGGCCATTAGCCATGTTATCTGCCATCGCCATCTGTGTATATTTATTCATATCACCGACCATAGACTGGGAAGCAGCTTTTGCCTGCATCTTCTGCACTTCTTCCGGATAAGAGAAGCTTTCAATATTAAATCCCGTAATACATAAACCGATTTTTGAAATTTCCATATCCAGATCATCTTTGATTCCTGCTGAAATATCAAATGCATTTGCCTGAAGGTTGAACATATCCTTGCCTTCTTTGGAAATCCATTTCATAAGAAGCTGATTCAGCACAGCCAGCACTCTTTCTCTGACTTCATCAACTACATACTGCTGTTTTACACCTGCGATCTTCTCTATAAAACACAGATAATCATCCATTTTAAAATTGAAGGTACCAAATGCACGGATTGGCATTCCACCAGGCAGTGCTGGTGTAGGAATCGAAATTGGATTCTTAGTTCCCCATTTTACTGTAAATTCCTTAGTATTAATAAACAGAACCTCTGCTCGAATTCCACTGTTAAATCCGAACTTAAAGCCCTTTAAAGTTGAAAGAAACGGAATGATCTGTGATTCGATATCAAAACTTCCCTCGTCCTTAAAAATACCTTCAACTTTGCCATTATACATAAATATGGCATCCTGGCCCTGTCTTAAGATCAGGCGACTTCCCTTTTTGATCTCGCGATTCGTCCATTTCCAGAAGATTACATCATCTCTGTATTCTTCCCATTCCACAACATTTGCTAACTGCTTACCAAATAATCCCACGTGTCATTCCTCCGTTTTCATTTACAATGCTTTTTTGTATTCTATTCTCATAAGTCCAAAGAACCTCTCACGAATCCAAAGATTGTAAGAGGTTCCGCTGTTCTATACATCGATTCCTGCTATTCTTATATACTCTTTCTTACTTATAAACTCTTATACGATCTTTTTATTATGATCTATTTTACGATCTTTTTATTACGATCTATATTACGATCTTTCTACAATGATCTTTTCATTAGGTTCTTTCTATAACGATCATTGTACTAAGATCTTTCCATTACGATCTGTGATAAGATCTTTCTAAAACGCTCTCTTATATGCACCTATATGCTCTTATAAGCCCATCTTTGCTTTCAGCGCTGCAAGTTCATCATCTACCTGTGGAGATTCTGGTGCTTCATCATATTTTGATTCCAATGCACTCATATCATTCTGCTCCGCTGACTGATTCAGTTCTGCCATTGCATTTGCTTCATCGAGCATCTTATTTGCCTTATCTTCCATTCTGTTAAAAGCTGCCATACTGCTTCCAGCACCTGCGATACTTGATCCTGCCTGATTCAGTCTCTGCTGTGTCTTGGCAACCTGTACCTTAGCTTTGATTGCATCTCTTCTGGAATTCAGATCTGCAATATCTTTGACCAGTTTGTCATGCATCTGACGCATCTTTGCTGCATTGTCAGCTGCTGCTGTATAAGACTGCTGTAATGATTCATGATTTTTTTCTTCCTGCTGTTTTCTTGCAAGGAACTGTTTTGCATCATCTTCGTTGCCTGCCAGAAGTGCCTTCTCAGCATATTTCTGATACTTTGCTATTTCTGTACTACTCTCATCCAACTGTCTTTTTGATCTTGTTTCCTCTGCCATAACTGCTGCAGTCTCAGCCTTTACTTTCCCAAGATCACTTTCGAGATTTCTTAAGTACTGATCGATCATCTTTTCAGGATCCTCGCATTTATCAAGTAATGCGTTAATATTTGACGCCATAATATCTTTAAATCTTGTTAAAATTCCCATAAAATTTCCCATCCTTTCAATTCATTGAACTTCTCTCATATCCCTTAGTTCGCCACCCTTACCTGTGTGCTGCAATACAATGTCCGAGAAACAGCCGCTCTTCGCGTCCTGAACTCCTGCCTTACAACTTTCCCCCAGAGACATGCATATATTCTATCTGCCTTTGCACTTGACAGAACAACTATAAATATATGTATGTGATATTCCCTGTATATATACCTATAAACGGTCTTTACTTCACATTGGGTGGTGTTTACGTGAAATAAAATGCAATCCATATTCTGCTATTATTTCCCGTTATATTCCATTATATTACATGCCTGATTAAAATTCAATTACCAGAAACTAAGTCAAAGGTACTCATCAAAATAGGCTTTCAGAACCAAAGTACCTGGTCCGTCCCGAAACTTCTGAAGAATAATGGTATTGATCTGACTCGCTCTTGTAACAGATGCCCCAATTCTTTCTGCAGCTGCTGATGTTGTCATATTCATGTAATACCGCGACACCACAAATGTTGTATATCTGTCATTCAGTCTTTTCATCTGCTTGTCCAGAATTCCTCTGACCTGTGCCAGATCGGCATTCCTAATTGCCCGATCTTCCAGATCTTCTGTACTGTTCTCCACACCACATCCAGCGTATCCTGTATCTGCATTCAGATCAGATTCAAAGCTATATGTATTCTCCATCGCATTCGCCCTCCATATCCGCTTTACCTGCTCCTTCGAAATATGCATGGCTTCTGCACTCTCTGCCAGATTCGGCATCCGCCCATGTGTCTCTTCGAACCTTTCGGCAAACTTCTTGAACTGAAACATCCGTCCGTACATATAACGAGGAATCACTACACTACTGTTATAATGTTCCATGCACATCTGCATGCTCTTCATCAGCCAGTAATAAAAGTAGGTGATGAACTTCACTCCGGATGCACTGTCATACCGTTTCACGGCTTCCATCATCCCCACAAAGGCTTCCTGCAACAGATCATCCAGTTCCACATAGACTTCGAACTTTCTCGCTGTCCCGTAGATGATTCCCTGATTGTTGTTCCATAACTGTAAAATGTTCTCCTGCACATCTATTCCGCTTCTAATACACTCTACAAGTCTTTCATTTGTCATTCTTTCTGTCCCCTTAATGCGAAATGTATGATTTATTGTTTTCCAATTATCATTTTATCATATACATAGTAGAGTTGCGCAACATAGCCTAACAATGTGATAACTTTCATAACCATAATAATTGAAAGCTGTATTTTGCTTGAATTATTTTCGCTGTAAGCAAAAATTCATCACAGCAAAGCTTTTTACCTGCT
>CAJMQE010000009.1 GCA_905215405.1 uncultured bacterium | reverse complement strand
GCATAAACACTAAGCTTTCAGAAAATTTGACCCACAACTATACACGAAGAGCCCAAAAGAATAGTATTTAACAAGATAAAAAGACAGGATGAAAGCAGTCAGATACCAGACGATTTCTATTCTGTCTTTTTTTGCATTAGTATTGGAGCACCAACTTTTTGCCTACGGATAGAACATTTATTTTTTACAGGGATATTATATAAAGAGAAAATAAGTAGTGTGTGGTAGGAATGTTTCATATTCTAATGCTTGTTGCAGCATTGAGCGTGGATCTGATGGTCGCCGGAATTGCCTATGGAAGCAACCGGATCGCGATCAGCCCGTTCTGTGCTGGAATTATTAATATAATCAGTACCGCCTGTCTGGGAGCAGCTTTGTGTTTGGGAACACTGATCGATAAATTGATCCCGGAGAAAATGACGGTCATCATCTGTTTTGTAAGTCTGTTTGTCATCGGCCTTTGGAGAATAACGGCCTTTGTGATCAAGCGCTATATCAAAAGAGGAAACCGCATCAAGAAGCATTATATGTTTTCGATGCTCAACCTTGATTTCGTAATCTATGTATCTGGAAATCCGGTAGCAGCAGATCAGGATAATTCCAGTCAGCTCTCTCCGGGAGAAGCAGTCGTACTTGCCTTTGCTATGTCGTTGGATGGCATAGTGGCTGGAATCGGAGCAGCATTTCTAAAGATCAATATTCCGATAACGCTGTTCAGTGCGTTTATTGTGGGCATGGTCACACTCTATGCAGGCTATGCAGCAGGACGTCTGATCGCAAAAAAACTGGATGTGGATCTGTCCTGGCTGAGCGGCGTCCTGTTCGTGGTGCTGGCATTCATGAAATTAAAGTAACTCTCAACTGATAGCAGACTGGCCTTCGGGCAGGGAGGGGAATATGTTCATCTTAATTATGGTATTGATATTATGGGGAACTTTCACGCTCATAACAGTGCTACGGACACGTTTTGGCGCTGGAACAGTGAAACTGACTGGAAAAGTTGTTTCCTGCCGCTTGAAAAAGACCAATGTATTCAGAGGGGGCAATACGGTGATAAAAGGAGCAAGAATCCATTACTACCCTGTGTTTGAGTATTTGGACGAAGATGGAAGTCTGAATAAATATGTATCTGGCGAAAGTTGTTTTGGCAAATGGAATGGGAGTAGACATATGAGCTTCTATAAGACCGGTCATGGAAAATACATTTACTCCGGATATGAACTGCGGTGCATGCTGTGCCGCAGTCTGATCCTACTGATTTTGGCGCTTTTATTATATCTGATCGGAAAGTTCTGATGGAAATGGATCCCGGTTATGGAAATACTTGCACTAATTCGACATTTGGCATATAATTTTATATGTTAAATTGTTGAAATAAGGTACATAAAGAAGAATGAAAGAAGGAGAGTAATTATATGAAGAAAATTAAGTCAACAGTAGCATTTGGTCTTGCTGCAGTTCTTACTTTCAGTTCATGTCCTCTTGGGGGAGCATTTCCAGTTCAGGCAGCAACGGGAACACAGGAAAATGAGCAGAATACATGGCAGTCACAGCTGGTATCAAAAGTTGGACAGGCTGTAGGGGGATTCAAACAGAACGTAGATATTTCAGATCTGAAGATAGGAAATGACGAGCTGACTTCCGTACAGGAACAGCTGGCAGCATTACTTGCAACAGATCCTGAATATGCATATATCAGTAGTTTTACAGTAGAAGCAGGAGAGACGGTCGTACCTGAGACGACGGCTGCTGTTGAAGAAACAACAGACGCAGGAACAACGGCTGCAGAGACAACAGCACAGCAGACAACTACAGCTAGTGAAACATCAACAGCACAACAGTCGACAACAAAGGAAACACAGACTGCAACGGCTACAGCAGGTGCAGAGCAGACGACAGGGGCAGAACAGACAACAGCGGCTGAGCAGACGACAGCACAGGCTACGACACAGGCGCAGGCAATACAGGAGACACAGCAGACAGCAGTGCTTAAGACAGTAAAAATTCAGTATCAGTCAGCTTACATCAAAGAAGGTACTGAGAATGAACCAGATGAGGATCTGATTCAGAACTACCTTGCTCATCTGGAAGTTGTCAGCGATAGTGCAAAAGCAACAGTAAAATCCACAATGACGGACGTAGATAAAGTACTTGCTGTTTACAATTATCTCTATGATAATGCAGGATCAATGGATTTTGCTTCTGTTATGAATTCTGTATTAAATGCAGAAGGTATCAAGAGTATTGTTGTAACAAGAGGACAGGATAAATGGAACATGGTACAGATCCAGGGAAACTGGTATCATATCCGTAAGTCAGCATCTGGCAAATATACACAGTTCCTTGTCAATGATGCAGTAATGACAGCAGCTTCTCTTTCAGGATGGACTGCAGCTGAAAGTACAACACCGGAGACTGCAACTGAGGATACTTTTAGCGCATATATTTTCAGAAGCGTCTCTTCTAAAATGCAGTATGCAGCTTCTAATGGCAAAGGATACTGGTTCTATACAGAAGGGAATAGTCTTCACAAAGAATCTGCAGATGGCAGAAGCAATGGATCAGCTGAACTGACTACAAATGAAATCATCGATTTCTGTATGTATGATGGACAGATCTTTCTGGCAAGCAAAGATCAGGTGGTTAGTACAACAGCAGCACAATTCGACAGTGTAGATCAGAATTTATTTTCTACAACTGGAGAATATGCAGAGAATACAATTACCGGAATGTCTTTTAACGGAGATTATACACTGACAGTTACACTTGCTAAAGCTGGCGTGGCAGAGGAGAGTACAGTGGTACTTAACACAACAGTCAGCAATGCAGTAACAGCTCTGACAATGAGCACAGCACCACAGAAGACTACTTATGAAGCAGGAGAAAGCATTTCTCTCGATGGCATGAATCTGATCGCTACCTACCAGGATGGCAGCAAGGCTCTTGTTGCAGCCAAAGATTGTAGCGTCGAAGGATTTGACAGCAGCCGTGGTGGAGTACAGACAGTAACGATCGGATATCAGGGACAGTCAGTTACATTTCAGGTATCTGTCAATATGCCTTTAGACAATATTGCTCTTGACAAAACACAGGTCAGCCTCTACGAAGGCGGAACAACAAAGCTTACTGTTAGTTATACACCTGATTCAACAACCGCTGACAGAACAGTGGCTTGGACCAGTAGCGATGAAGCTGTTGCAACAGTAAGTGAGGACGGAATGGTTACGGCTGTAAGCGAAGGCACCGCTGTGATCACTGCAACAGTAGGAGATAAAACGGCTCAGGCAACAGTCACAGTGGAAAAGAACATTCCGATTGAAAGCATTGCACTGAATTATACAGACATTACGATGATCACAAATACATCCAGAGAGTTCAAAGTAACATTTGCTCCAGACAATACAACGGAAGCAAAAAATGTAACATGGACGAGCAGTGATGAAAATGTTGTCAGCATCGACAGTGATGGCGTAGCAACAGCAAATGCTCCAGGTGGTGCAGTTGTAGTTGCTCAGAATGGATCTCTTAAAGCTATATGTATGATTACAGTCAGTGATACATATGATGCCACTTATGAAGGTGTGGATTACTCATCTGTATTTGATCCATATTATTATGCAGATACAAATGAGGATGTAAAGAATGCATTTGGTTATGACACACAGGCACTGATCTCTCACTTTGTCAACTTTGGTATGGGTGAAGGAAGATGTGCAAAAGAGACATTTAATGTTGTTGAATACAAATATGGTATCTATAATGCAGATTTAAGATCCGCATTTGGCGGGGATATGAAACAGTACTATTACCACTATATGAATTTTGGTAAGAATGAAGGCAGAAGCGTATCTGACTGGAATGCGGTTTTTGATCCGGAATACTATCTTGCAGCAAATCCTGATGTATATGACAATATCGTAAGTCGTTTCACGAGTGATGGAAATACAAAGGGATGGGCTTTATGGCACTTCTGTGAATTTGGTATGAACGAGGGACGTATAGGAAAAGCAGACTTCGGTGTATTTAACTATATGGCAGCGAACGCTGATGTATATCAGGCTTTCGCACCTGATTACAGTTCGGTATATCTTCACTATGTATTATACGGAATTCCAGAACACAGATCGATAACACCAAAATACAATATGTATCAGATGGCAACACAGAGACCAGACGTTGTTGAGGCTTTTGGTAATAATATTGTAAAATGGGTCGAATGGTATATTGAATTTGGTTCAAAGGGATATTAATTAAAATAATAAACGAAAACGGTTATTTTTGAAGGATTTTGGATAAAAATGGCGATAGTAGGCATTGATGTGTTTACTATCGTCATTTTTTGTTTTATTATAGTACTATAGTAATGGAATATTATGACAAATTATTATGCAGGGAGGCATAATCAATTTGATTTGATGCGCTCAAGGACGAGGGGCATAATCAAAAAAAATGGCGGTCAGCGCACAGAAAGAGGTTTAAATGAAGAGAAAAAAAGCGGTAGCAGTTTTAATAGTTGCTATGACATCATTGGCAGTACTTGGACAAGGGCAATACATTTATGCAGCAGATGAGCAGGGACAGAATGAAAATGGAAACAGCTATCAGAATACAGCAGCTGTAACTGGATATGCAGAAGGCAGTACGGATCTATTTAGTTCCGCATCGGATACTGTCTATAATGGAATTGATTATTCAGCGGTTTATGACAAGTCATATTATATGGAGCATAACAGTGATGTCGTTGATGCATATGGCGATGACAGTCAGATGTTGTTATGGCATTTTGTGAACTATGGTATGAATGAGGGAAGAAGAGCGAACGAGGCATTTGACGTACAGGCATATGAGAACCTGAACAAAGACCTCTATCAGATTTATGGAGATAATGTTTCTTCCTATTATTATCATTATATGAATAGTGGAATTGCAGAAGGAAGACTGGGAAATATTGATGCCGTTTATGATAAATCGTATTATGAAGCAAATAATCAGGACGTAGTGGAAAGTATCGGAAGTGATTCCTGGTCACTCATTTGGCATTTTGTTAACTTTGGAATGAAGGAAGGAAGACAGGGATGTGCTTCGTTCAATCAGCAGCAGTACAAGGC
Organism: uncultured bacterium; assembly: GCA_905215405.1. Lineage (GTDB taxonomy): Bacteria > Bacillota > Clostridia > Lachnospirales > Lachnospiraceae > CAJMQE01. The sequence continues at coordinate 68,607 of CAJMQE010000009.1, read as the reverse complement.
TAGATATGCAGAGCTGAATGCAACATTTGGAAATGATAATCAGCAGTATTATATGCATTTCCTTTATTTTGGACAAAATGAAGGCAGATCGGGTCTGCTTGGAAACGTTCTCAATAGCGTGGATTATTCAGCAGTCTATGATAAAGAGTATTATATGGAACATAACAGCGATGTGAAAGCAGCCTTTGGTGATAATTCACTGGCTCTTCTGGAGCATTTTGTTAATTATGGAATGGCTGAAGGACGCCAGGCAATAGCTGACTTTAACGTTAAAACATATAAATCAAACTACAGTGATCTTGTAAGTGCTTATGGAAGCGATCTGAAAGCATATTATCTTCATTATATAAACTTCGGTAAAGCAGAAGGCAGAAATGCGACAACGAGTATTACACCAACGCCAACACCAGATCCAACGCCTACACCAGATCCAACACCAACGCCGGATCCAACACCAACACCAGATCCAACTCCTGTTATTCCTGATGATGGCTGGTATACAGCAGACAGCGAAACTTATTATTATGAGAATGGAACGAAAGTGACAGGATGGAAAAAGATCGATAGTAGACAGTACTACTTTAATGCAGAGGGAGAACTGAGTTCAAAAACAGGAATTGATGTTTCTCATTATCAGGGTACAGTAGACTGGGATGCGGTTAAAGAGCAGGGAATCCAGTTCGCTATTATTAAGGTAGGATATGGAGATAATGAAACACAGCAGGATGATGCTTATGCAGCTCGTAATATGAGCGAGTGTGAACGCCTTGGAATTCCTTATGGAGTTTATCTTTATTCTTATGCAACGACTCAGGATCAGGTCGACAGTGAAGTAGCACATGCATTAAGACTTCTGGAAGGAAGAACACCGGAACTTGGTGTTTATTATGATATGGAAGAAGATCAAGTATGGAAAGAGGTAAAAGATGAATCAGTTCTTTCCGGCTTCGCACATTCATTTATGACACAGATTCAGAATGCTGGTTATACAGCAGGCCTCTATGCAAATCTGAACTGGTTGACAACAATTCTGACAGATTCTAAACTGGACAGCTTCGCAAAATGGGTAGCGCAGGTAAATGATAAATGTACCTATACTAAGGATTATCTGATCTGGCAGTACGCACAGATGCCACTTACAGGCGTAAGCAGTGATAATGTTGATTTTGATGTTTATATTGACTGGAGTAAATAGACAGTCAGACAGTAGTACATATAAGTAAAAAGTTTAAGCACAGAGAGTGCAGTCTGAGTACCTGGTACCGGCCATTATATTTGTAACAGTTGGCTGGTACTTAGGCACTAAAAAACGACATATAAATTCAAAATATTCGATAATATGACAAAATATTACAAATGAAACTTGCATTATTATACAGAAATAATATAATGAAGCATAGTGGGAACGAATATTAATTTGGAATGGAATAAGTATGAAAAACTACAATAATAATTCAGAAAAGACGAACATGGAATGGAATAATGACAGAATGACTATCGGGGATATTTTAGGGGACAGAGTTTCTGAGGAGAAAAATCAGCCCAGAGATCTGATATTAATGGTAGATGATTCTGCATTTAGTCTGCGACAGGCATTTACAGTATTAAAGAAAGATTACAATGTAGTCTGTCTGAGATCGGCCAGAAAGGCATTGCAGTATCTCAGAGAACAGGATAATGAATTACCAGATCTGATCCTGCTGGATATTCTTATGCCAGAGATGAACGGATTTGAATTACTCAGGGAGATCAGGAAACTGCCTGATGTCAAAGATATACCGGTCATATTTCTAACAGGAGAACTTGATAATAAAAGTGAAGTAGAGGCACTGGAGTATGGTGCGGTCGATTTTATCAGAAAACCATTTGAACCGCAAATTATACTATCCAGAATCAATACCCATCTGCAGTTGCACAGATATCAGACAAATCTGGAAGATGCGATCAGAAAAGAAAGAAAAAAACTGGAGAAACTGTCATTTGAGACGGTCACGACCATTGCAAATGCAGTTGATGCCAGAGATGTTTATACAAAACAACATTCCTCAAGAGTAGCATTGTATGCAAAACTCATCGCACAGCAACTGGGATGGGATGAAAGCAGATGTGAAAATCTATATAATGTGGCACTTTTGCATGATATAGGAAAGATCGGCGTACCGGATAGAATTTTAAATAAGCCAGGTCGTCTGACGGACGAAGAATATGAAATCATGAAGAAACATGTAGAGATCGGAGCAGAGATTCTGGGCAAGATCAGCTATATTGATAATGTCATGGAAGTTGCCAGATACCATCATGAAAGATACGATGGAAATGGATATGCAAGTGGTCTGAAGGGAAAAGAAATTCCGGTCGAGGCGAGAATCGTCAATATCGCAGATGCATTTGATGCCATGACATCGGATAGAATTTATCGTACCAAGCGCAGCATGGATTATGTGCTGGATGAATTGAGAAAAGGACGGGGAACACAGTTCGATCCTGATCTAGCCAATATATTTATTAATTTGATCACGGAAGAAAAAGATTGTGGATAGACAGTAGCCAGAAATGGCTGAGTGAATGTAAATGATGTGGAGAAAAATATGAATAGTTTAAAAACCTATATCCGGAAAGTTGAAAATAAATGGTTGCCGGAATCACTGCCAATTAAACAAAAGTTATTCAATGCAATTTTGCTTGGTGCGATGGCGGCAGCATTCTTTTCATTTCTGGTAACATTGATATCTGGAGCAGGCCTTTTGTCAGCACTGTTTATATTGCTGGGTGACATCTCTATGCTAATTGTATTCAGACTGGCAAATGCCACAAAACTACATGACTTCGGACCAGCGATTATGTGTACGGTATCCTGTATTTTCTTTCCAGTTATTTATTTTGTCGGCGGCGGAATTGACAGTGGTATGGTGCACTGGTTTGTTATGGGAATCCTTTTTACCTTTCTGTTGTTGGATGGTAAGATGTTCTTTCATGTATTGAATCTGCAATTTATCGTATATTTTGTGACGTTCCTTCTGTCATATTTGCATCCAGAACTGGTCATGCAGCTGAGCAGTACACGTACCAGGTATATTGATGTCGCGCAGTGTGCAACAATTGTGTCAGTCGCAATTGGATGTATCATGAAATATCAGACCAGGCTTTACAGAAAAGAAAAAGAAATTAACGAAAAACAGAAGATTCTTTTAGAGCAGGCAATGAAAGATGCAAATACTGCAAATGAAGCGAAGAGCAGATTTCTTGCAAATATGTCCCATGAAATACGGACACCAATGAATGCAATCAACGGTATTGCACAGATCCTGCAGGAAAAAAATCTTTCACAGGAAGATAATGAGTACGTTCATATTATAAAAGATTCAGCGGATAATCTCCTGGATATTATCAATGATCTTCTGGATTTCTCAAAGATTGAAGCTGGTAAGTTCGAAATTGTAGATGAAGAGTATGATTTTGTACAGATGCTTGATAATATTGTGAAACTGATTCGTTTTCAGCTGTGCAAAAAGGATGTAGAGCTTATTGTAAAGGCAAATTCTAAAGTGCCGTCCAGACTCTATGGAGATAGTGGAAGAATCCGTCAGATCCTTTTAAATATTCTTAATAACGCAGTTAAATTTACAGATCATGGAAGTATTACGGTGATAATAGACTGGGTCGAGGAAGATGATGAATATGGTTCTTTTGAAATACAGATCATTGACACCGGTATGGGAATCAAAAAAGAGAATCTAAATGCGTTGTTTGAAGCATTTACCCAGGTGGATCTAAAGAAGAATCATAATAAGCAGGGAACAGGGCTTGGCCTTGCAATCTGTAAACAGCTTCTCAGTATTATGAATGGGCGGATCACGGTGGAAAGCGAATACGGAAAAGGAACGATGTTCTTTGTGACATTCCCGCAGAAGATAGTCGATGCCACGCCATGCAGTTATGATGAAGATGTGGTCGCAGGAGCTGCATCCGGTTATCCGATTGCATTTAGAGCGCCAGGAACAAAGGTACTTGTAGTAGACGATAATCTGGTAAATCTGAAAGTGGCCGAAGGAATCTTGGAGCAATTTGAAGTTCAGTGTGATACGGTGTCTTGTGGAGCGTATGCAATCAAAAAAGTACAGGATACAGAGTATGATCTGATCTTTATGGATCATATGATGCCTGATATGGATGGGGTGGAAACGACCGCTCGGATCCGCGCACTGGAAAAACAGGGTGTGATCCCACGACAGAAGATCATTGCACTGACTGCAAATACGATCCAAGGCGTAAAAAAGGTATTTCAGGATGCGGATATGGACGATTACTTACCAAAACCAATTCAGTTCGCTGAAATGGAAGAAGTATTAAAGCGCTGGCTCGATGAAAAACATGTGCACACAAAAGACAGCCAAAACCAGCTGGACGAAAGGGATAAGCAGCAAGCAAATGGGCAGCCAGAAGGGCAGTTGGAGAATTCACCGCAAGCCCAAAGACAGGAACAGGCAAAAAAACAGGTTGTGCCTGAGACAGAACCGTCAGATTTCCTGACAGAACTGGAAACAATTGGGCTGGATACAGAGACTGGACTTGATTATTTTGGAGGCAGTCAGGAAATGTACCGAATGGTACTCGATAGTTTTGCAAGCCTGAATTCCAGAGATAAGATTCAGGAAGCACTTAACAGGCGTGATCTCAAAGAGTATACGATTCTTGTGCATGGAGTCAAGAGTGGTGCGAAAAGTATTGGAGCCGCTGAATTCTCAGCACTTGCATTTGAACTGGAAAATGCAGGAGATGCGGAAAATGTGGAACTGATCGAAAGAAAACATCCACAGCTCATGCAGATGTATGACGAACTGATGGAAAGAATCAGAGAAATCGTCCCACAGGAAAATGCAGCTACACAGGAAAGCACAGAACAGATCGAAGACCTGCCGGAACTGAATCAGTTGCTGGTAAAGATAGACAGAGACTTGCAATCCTGTGTCAGTACCAGAATAGAAAATGATTTGGAAAAGTTAAAAAGTATGATTTCAGTCGAGAGTTTGCTCTGGAAGGAGTTTCAGGAACTGGAATCACATATAGAAAATTTTGATTACGAGGAAGCGTCTGCATCTGTCAGCAGAATACAGGCACTTATATAAATAGCTGGAATGAAAAAGAATACCCAGATGTGAACATCACATCTGGGTATTCTTTTTTATCTGCCATATGTCTCTAACAGTTTAATTCACATTCTAGTCTCTAAAATAAATGTCCCTTGTGTAGACTTTTGAACGAACATCTGAAATAGCATTGTCATAACGGTTTGTTACAATGATATCAGAAGCTTTTTTGAATTCATCAAGATCTTTATATACTTTGGAATTGCAGAATTTATCTTCTTTAATAGAAGGTTCGTAAATAATGACTTCCGTGCCATGTGCTTTGATTCGTTCCATTACACCGAGGATGGAGCTTTGGCGATAGTTATCGGAATTGGCTTTCATGGCAAGACGATAAAGACCTACGACCTGAGGCTGAGACTCAAGGATTCGTTCGGAAATAAAATCTTTTCTAGTCCGGTTTGCTTCAACAATCGCATTGATGATATTCTGTGGAACTTTATCATAGTTCGCAAGAAGCTGCTTGGTATCCTTGGGCAGACAATATCCACCATAACCAAAGGATGGATTATTGTAATGCGTTCCGATTCGTGGGTCCAGTCCGATGCCTTCAATGATCTGTCTGGTATTCAGTCCTCTGACATCTGCATAGGTATCCAGTTCGTTAAAAAAGGAAACACGGAGCGCAAGATAAGAATTTGCGAACAGCTTGACGGCTTCGGCTTCTGTCAGATCGGTGAAGAGAACAGGAATATCCTTCTTAAGAGCTCCTTCCTGCAAGAGTTCGGCAAATGTATGAGCAGCATGAGCCAGTTCTTCATCATCAGGCGGATAGCCGACAATGATTCTGGATGGATACAGATTATCATAGAGAGCTTTGCCTTCCCGTAAAAATTCTGGTGAAAAGATGATTTTGCTGTTATGCATTTTTTCACGAATGGAATATGTATATCCAACTGGAATTGTAGATTTGATAATAATCGTTGCATTTGGATTATATTTAGATACCAGAGCAATGACGTCTTCAACAGATGAAGTATCAAAGTAATTCTTCTTTTCATCATAGTTGGTCGGTGTGGAAATGATGACGAAATCAGCATCGGTATAAGCAAGAGCAACATCAGTCGTTGCAGTCAGATCCAAATCGTGATGGGTCAGATAATCCTGAATTTCCTGGTCGACAAATGGAGATTTACGGGCATTGATCTGTTCTACACGTTCTTCAACAATATCGACAGCAAAGACCTGGTTGTGCTGGGAAAGCAGAATTGCGTTGGAAAGTCCAACATATCCCAGTCCAGCTATAGCTATTTTCATTTTTTTTATACTCCTTTAACTTTTGCAATCGCAGACAAAATCAGGCGCTGCGACACGTTTCGTTAGTTTCCCCTATACTATCATATTCTGCTAGAAAATACAATTTGCATAATAGATAAGAATATGGTATATTTAGGATTATATGTAAACATTTAATATGTGAGATAATGCCTTGATACGCATAGACATGTCTTAATATTACAAAGCATGAGTTTATTATTTAATATTCGGGAGGATCGAAATGAAAGTTGTAATATTAGCAGGCGGATTCGGTACACGAATCAGTGAAGAAAGTCATTTAAAACCAAAGCCAATGATCGAGATAGGAGGCAAACCAATTCTCTGGCATATCATGAAAGAGTATTCTCATTATGGTTATAATGATTTTGTTATCTGCTGTGGTTACAAACAGTACGTGATAAAAGAGTGGTTTGCAGATTACGCACTTCATAACAGTGATGTTACATTTGATTTTACAAATGGTGGTAAGATGACAGTCCATAATAATATGTCTGAACCTTGGAAAGTAACACTTGTTGATACAGGACTGAATACAATGACTGGTGGACGAGTTAAGAGAATCCAGGATTACATAGGTGATGAAACATTTATGCTCACTTATGGTGATGGCGTTTGTGATGTCAATATCAATGACCTTGTAGACTTCCATAAGAAGCATGGAAAGATCGCTACAATGACAGCTGTAACAGTTGGACAGAGATTTGGTGTTCTTGATATCGCTGATGACAACACAATTAATTCATTCAGAGAAAAACAGGATACTGATGGAAGCAGAATCAATGCTGGTTATATGGTTCTTGAACCAGAAATTTTCAAATATATCAAAGATGATACAACAGTATTTGAAAAAGAACCACTTGAAGCAGTTGCTAACATGGGTGAACTGAAAGCTTACCAGCACAATGGTTACTGGCAGTGCATGGATACCAAGAGAGAAATGGAAAAACTGGAAGAACTCTGGGCATCTGGCAAAGCACCTTGGAAATCATGGGAATAATAGGAGCATAGAACAATGGATTTGAGTTTTTATAAAGGTAAAAAAGTTTTAATTACAGGACATACTGGATTTAAAGGTTCCTGGTTATGCAGAATTCTTGTAAATGCAGGAGCACAGGTAACAGGATATTCACTGGAAGCACCTACGAATCCAAACCTTTTCTCAATGTGTCAGGTCGAAGATAAGATGAATTCCGTAATTGGAGATGTCCGTGATCTGGACAAGCTGAAAGCGGTATTTGATGAAGCACAGCCTGAAATCGTTCTTCATCTGGCTGCACAGCCAATTGTCAGAGATTCTTACAAGGATCCTGTTTATACTTATGAGACGAATGTCATGGGAACAGTTAACATCTGTGAATGTGTCAGACTGCATCCATGTGTGAAATCATTTTTAAATGTTACAACGGATAAAGTTTATGAAAATAAAGAATGGACATGGGGCTACAGGGAAAATGAACCACTTGACGGTTATGATCCTTATTCTAACAGCAAGTCATGTTCTGAACTCGTAACACACAGTTATAAGAATTCTTTCTTTAACGAACTTCCACTTGCAGTTTCTACAGCAAGAGCTGGTAATGTAATCGGCGGTGGCGATTTCGCTAATGACAGAATTGTTCCTGACTGTGTACGCGCAGCAATTAAGAAAGAGGATATCGTAGTACGTAATCCTCATTCAACAAGACCTTATCAGCATGTGCTCGAACCACTTGCAGCTTATCTTTTGATCGCAATGAAGCAGTATGAAGATAAGAAATATCAGGGATTCTACAATGTAGGACCTGATGAATCAGACTGTATCACAACAGGAACACTTGTAGATACGTTCTGCAGTAAATGGGGCGAAGGTCTGAAATGGATCAATAAATATGACGGAGGCCCTCATGAGGCAAACTTCCTGAAACTTGACTGCTCAAAGTTAAAGACAACATTTGACTGGAAGCCAAGATGGACATTTGATGATGCCATTTCCAAATCAGTAGAATGGTCTAAAGTCTATGCAGAAAATGGCGATGTAACAGCTTGCATGGATGCACAGATCAAAGAATTTTTTCAGGATTAATTACAACCAGTTAGAAATTAACCGGAGTTGATCTGGTTATTATAATCAAAAGATTTCAGAAATGAGATTCATATTATAATGAATGATCGAAAGGAAAAAACTATGTTTGAAAATATGACAGAAGATCAGGCTAAAGAACAGATCTTAGCCGAAGTTGCAGAGTATTGCAACCACTTCCATAATCAGAAGAAATACAAAGAAGGAGACAGAATTCCTTATGCCAGCAGATATTATGGCAGTGAAGAAATGGTGAACCTGGTTGACAGTTCCCTTGAATTCTGGCTTACAGCAGGAAGATATACAGAAAAATTTGAAAAAGATTTTGCCAAATATCTTGGCGTAAGATACTGTTCCGTAGTGAACTCAGGATCTTCAGCAAACCTGAATGCTTTTATGGCACTGACATCTCCACTGTTAAAAGAAAGACAGATCAAAAGAGGAGATGAAGTGATCACAGTTGCAGCTGGTTTCCCAACAACAGTTACTCCAATGATCCAGTATGGTGCTATTCCTGTATTTGTTGATGTAACAATTCCACAGTACAACATCGATGTAACAAAACTGGAAGCTGCTCTTTCAGAAAAAACAAAAGCAGTTATGATCGCTCATACACTTGGTAACCCATTTGATCTTGGCGCAGTAAAAGAATTCTGTGACAAGCACAACTTATGGTTAGTAGAAGATAACTGTGATGCACTTGGTTCAAAATATACAATCAATGGCGAAGAAAGATTCACAGGTACAATCGGTGATATCGGAACATCAAGCTTCTACCCACCTCATCATATGACAATGGGCGAAGGTGGAGCTGTCTATACAGACAACCCACTTTTAAATAAGCTGATCCGTAGCTTCAGAGACTGGGGACGTGACTGCGTATGCCCATCAGGTCAGGATAACCTCTGTGGACACAGATTTGATAAACAGTACGGTGAACTTCCACTTGGATATGATCACAAGTATGTATATTCACATTTCGGATATAATCTGAAAGCAACAGATATGCAGGCAGCTGTAGGCTGTGCACAGCTTGAAAAATTCCCATCTTTCGTTGAAAGAAGAAGACACAACTTTAACAGACTGAAAGAAGCTCTTTCAGTTGTAGCAGATAAACTGATTCTTCCAGAACCATGCAAGAACTCAAATCCAAGCTGGTTCGGATTCCTTATCACATGTCGCGAAGGCATCGACAGAAACGCAGTTGTTCAGTATGTAGAAGACAAAGGCGTACAGACAAGAATGTTATTTGCAGGTAATCTTACAAAACATCCTTGCTTCGATGAAATGCGTGCAACAGGTGAAGGCTATAGAATCGTTGGAGATCTGACAAATACAGATAAGATCATGAATGAGACATTCTGGATCGGTGTATACCCAGGTATGAACGACCAGATGATCGATTATATGGCAAATACAATTATTGAAGCAGTAAACGCTCAGTAAATCCTAACTCATCAGCCTGCCGTTATGGCAGGTTGATGAATTTATATTTACGGACAGGATGTTAAGTGTACTTTTTTAATACGATAAACTGGCAATACCAGTACGTAAGATATCGTATTAAAAAAGTACATTTAACTGGAAAGAGCCGGAATATGGCTTATAGATTTTATTATTATTACGGGAGGGACTCTCAATGAAAGTTAAAGTTTCCAATTATGTTTCACAATTTTTAGTTGATCACGGGATCACACATGCATTCACAGTAACAGGTGGTGGTGCAATGCATTTAAACGACAGCCTTGGTCATCAGGAAGGACTTACATGTGTGTATAATCACCATGAACAGGCTTGTGCAATCGCAGCAGAAGCTTATGCGAGAATCAACAATAAGATCGCAGCACTTTGTGTGACAACAGGTCCAGGTGGAACAAATGCAATGACAGGTGTTGTCGGAGGATATCTTGATTCTATTCCAATGCTGGTAATCTCAGGTCAGGTACGTTACGATACAACGGCAAGAAGTACAGGACTCAATATCAGAGCAATGGGAGATCAGGAATTCGATATCACGAAATCAGCGGAAGCAATGACAAAATATGCAGAGATGGTAACTGATCCTAAGATGATCCGTTACTGCCTGGAAAAAGCATTTTATATTGCAACAACAGGCAGACCAGGTCCTTGCTGGGTAGACATTCCGGTAAATTTCCAGGGATTTTTTGTAGAGACAGATGAACTGGAAGGATTTGATCCTGCTGAATATGAAGTACAGATGGCTCCACATATCAAAGATGAGGATGTTACAACAATCATTGAAAAGATCAGAGATGCGAAGAGACCAGTATTCTATGTGGGCAATGGCGTTAGAATTTCAGGAGGATTTGAAAGCTTCAAAAAAGTGGCTGACAAGTTAAATATTCCTGTCGTTACCGGATGGGACAGCATTGATGCAATCTATGATGAACATCCACTTTATACGGGCCGTGGCGGAATTATGGGCGACAGAGCTGGTAATTTTGCAGTCCAGAACAGTGATCTTGTATTTTCAGTAGGTAACAGACTGAGCATTCGTCAGGTCGGATACAACTGGAAGACATGGGCAAGAGAAGCTTATGTAATCATGAATGATGTGGATCAGGACGAAATGAAGAAACCAACACTTCATGTAGATATGCCTGTATGGGGTGATGCAAAGGAACTTCTTGAAAAAATGAATACAAAGCTGGATGCCATGAATTTAAATGGCGGAAAGTTATTTGATAAAGCAGATTGGTTACAGATCTGCGCAGACTGGAAGAAGAATTATCCAGTTGTAATGAAGAAACATTTCGAAGATAAGAATCTGACAAATGTCTATGCATTTATGAAGGAACTCAGCGACAGAACAACACAGGGACAGGTAACTGTTGTTGGAAACGGTTCTGCATGCGTAGTCGGCAGTCATGCATATGTCATTAAGAAAGATGCCAGATTTATCATCAATTCAGCAATTGCATCCATGGGATATGATCTCCCTGCAGCAATTGGTGCCTGCGTTGGAGAACATGGAGACAAAGCTCTCTATGGACGTGGAATTTCTGATGATGTAAAGGATATTATTCTTGTAACAGGTGATGGTAGCATCCAGATGAATATTCAGGAGTTACAGACTATTATTCATCATAAGATGCCAATTAAGATCTTCTTAATTAACAATCAGGGATATCATTCTATTAGACAGACACAGACAAATCTGTTCAATAAGAACTTTGTCGGTATCGGACCAGAAAGTGGAGACCTTAGTTTCCCTGATATGTCAAAACTTGCTCCTGCATATGGATATCCATATTATGCAATTAAGAGCAATGAGGAACTGGATGAAAAGATTGAAGCTACACTGCAGACAACAGGTCCTGCAATTTGCGAAATCTTTGTTTCAACAGAACAGAAATTTGAACCAAAATCAGCAACAAAGAGACTGGAAGACGGAACACTGGTATCACCTCCACTGGAAGACCTTGCTCCATTCCTTGACAGAGATGAATTCTATAAGAACATGATCATCAAACCTATTTCATAAGAAACAGGAATACAAGTAGAAAGCGAAAAGGTTATGAACAGAGTTATTATTACAGGTCCGACCGGATCGATCGGAATTGCACTGATCCAGAATCTGATCAGCCGTGGAGTTGAAACGGTTGCAGTTGTAAGACCAGGTTCAGCCAGAAAAGACCGTATTCCGGTTCATCCACTGGTAAAAGTGATTGAATGTGGACTGGATTCACTGGCAGAACTGAAAAATATGACGACAGGTCCATTTGATGTATTCTATCACTTCGGATGGGATGGAACATTTGGGAACAGTCGAAATAATATGCATGGACAGAATCTCAATGTGAAATATACACTGGATGCAGTTGATGCAGCAGCAGAGCTTGGATGTAAGAAATTTATTGGATCAGGCTCTCAGGCGGAATATGGAAGATTTGAAGGAAATCTCAATGCAGATGTGCCTGCAAATCCAGAGAACGGATATGGAATTGCAAAACTGTGTGCAGGGCAGATGAGCCGCATCGCCTGTGAACAGAAAGGCATGGAACATATCTGGACAAGGATCCTGAGTATTTATGGCCCTTATGACGGAGATAGAACAATGGTCATGAGCACAATCGGAAAATTGTTAGATGGAGAGAAGCCTGCACTGACAAAGGGAGAACAGAAGTGGGATTTCCTTTATTCCATGGATGCCGGATATGCAATGGTACTGCTGGGGGAAAAAGGTGTGTCAGGGAAGACATACTGTATCGGCAGTGGAAATGCACAGCCTCTGATTGAATATATCAAAGTGATAAGGGATACAATTGATCCAGCAGCCAAACTTGGTGTTGGAGAAATACCATATGGAGAAAAACAGGTCATGTATCTGTGTGCAGATATCAGCGATCTGAGAGAAGATGTTGGCTTTGAACCGCAGTATTCGTTTGAAGAAGGCATAAGAAAAACGATTGAATGGTATAAGGAGAATCACTGATGAAAAAGATTAGTATCATGGTTCCTTGTTATAACGAGGAAGAAAATGTAGTACCTCTTAGCGAAGCACTTATTGCAATGTTTAAGAAAGATTTACCTCAGTATGACTACGATATCCTTTTTATAGATAACGCATCATCTGATACGACCAGGGTAAAATTGAGAGCTTTATGTGAAGGAAATCCAAAGATCAAGGCTATCTTTAATGCCAAGAACTTTGGCCAGTTCAATTCACCTTACTATGGAATACTGAATACAGATGGAGATTGTACGATTCCTGTCTGTGCTGATTTTCAGGATCCAATCGATGTAATTCCACAGCTGGTTGCTAAGTGGGAAGAAGGGTATAAGATCGTTTGTGCAGTCAAGACTTCAAGTAAGGAAAACAAGATCATGTATTTCCTTCGTTCAGTCTATTACAAGATGATCAAGAAGATGTCTTCTGCTGAACAGATTGAGCATTTTACGGGATTTGGTCTGTATGATAAATCTTTTGTAAAAGTACTTAGGGACTTAAAAGATCCAATTCCATTTATCAGAGGTATCGTTGGTGAACTTGGATTTAAGAGAACGGAACTTGAGTATACACAGGCACAGAGAAGAGCCGGTAAGACCCATAATAATTTCTATACCTTATATGATGCAGCAATGCTCAGTTTTACTTCTTACACTAAGATCGGACTCAGACTTGCAACATTCTTTGGTGCATTCTGTTCCTTCGCAAGTATACTTGTCGGAATTATCTACTTTATATTAAAACTTGTATTCTGGAGCCGTTTCCCAGCTGGTATGGCACCACTGATCATACTGGTAAGTTTTCTCGGATCGGTACAGATATTCTTTATCGGTCTGGTCGGCGAATATATCATGAGTATTAATACCCGTGTAATGAATCGTCCGCTTGTTATAGAAGAAGAAAGACTAAACTTTGAGGAAAAGGGGTTATAATCACATGTATACAATGAAAGATATTCACGACACGAATGACAAAATACTGGCAGAAGTCGACAGAATCTGCAGAAAGCATGATATTGCATATTTTATGGATAGTGGTACCCTGATCGGAGCAGTCAGACATAAGGGAAACATTCCATGGGATGATGATGTTGATATTACCATGCCAAGAAAAGACTTTGAAAGATTTATGAAGATCGCTCCAACGGAACTTGGAGAAGATTTCGAAGTAGTAGAACCAGTAGATTATGGCGAACGTTCTTTCTTTGACTTTATTACGCATGTTGCTTATAAGAAGACACAGATCAAACCAGTAGAAGGTGAGATGGAATTCTATAACAATAAGCTGAATTGCTTTGTCCTTGATATATTTGTCCTGGATGATATCTCAGATAACAAATTCAAACAGAGACTTAAATTCTTCAAATTGCATCTGTTATATGGATTATCATGGGGACACAGATATAAACTGAATTATAATGAATATACAACACTTCAGAAAGCAGGTGTTTTTGTGCTTTCTCATATTGGAAAACTGTTCAAACAGACCACAATTGAAAAATGGTTCTGGAAAACAGCACAGAGTGATAACAACAAGGGTTACAAGTCCTGCTATGCTGCAAACTATCCATTTGATCAGATCCAGTATGTATACGATAAGAAATGGTTCGAAAAACAGATCGAACTGGACTATGAAGGACATAAGTTCATGGCACCAGTTGGATATGACAATATTTTAAGAACGATGTTCGGTGATTATATGCAGCTTCCACCAAAGGAACAGCAGATTGCAGAGCATTACGATCTGAATAGCGAATATTTGAAAATCGAGTAAAATACAAAATTGTGTTACATAAAGATTGTGTCAATGCGGTCCCCGGTAGAGCCGGGACATGAAAGCAACACAAAAAAGAGGTAAACTATGAAGAAAAATTTCCTGAAAGCATTTGCAGGCGATCTGATTTACAGTATCGGCGCACTTGTTCTGTTAAATGGTGTGATCCAGATGGTCGTATACCCTTATCTGCAGAGGAAAATGGGAGCGGATTCATTTGGCGTGGTTCTTTCAATCCTGTCAGTTGTCTCCATTATGGCATCGTCTTTTGGTACGGGAGCAAATTATTCAAGAATGGTTGTCAGCACAAAAGTGAAGGATGTTAAGGGAGATTACAATATTTTCCTTGCAGTTATCTGCGCAATCTCACTGATTGTTTCGCTGGTTACCGTAATTACAATGGGAGAAGCAAATGTTCCGGCATTTATCGGACTTGCTGTTCTGATGGTATTAAGTATTCTCAGATATTATGGAGATGTTAATTTCAGACTGGAACTCAATTACAAAGGATTTTTCCTGTATTATCTGGCGATTACAGTCGGTTATCTGTTAGGTGTTCTGCTTTATGGCGTGATTGGATCCTGGTGTGTGACACTCATCCTTGGCGAACTTCTTGCAACACTTTATGTTGGATTTAAAGGAGATATCTATAAAAGACCATTGCTCCGAAAATCAGAGCATTTCTGGGATAATATTAAATCCATGGTCACATTATCAAGTGCTTACCTGATTTCGACCATTGTTTTAAATGCAGATAGAATTCTGTTATTGATTTTTGTTGGTTCTGCAGAAGTAACGATTTTCTACACATCCACACTGATCGGTAAGATCGTAGCACTGCTGACAGCACCTTTAAATGGTGTTATTATTGGCTATCTGTCAAAATACAAAGGTGGCATTACTAAGAAGATGATGTCTCTTTTAACAGTAGCACTGCTTGCAATTGGTGCAGTAGTTACAATTGGAGGTATGGTCGTTTCTTATGTATTTGTAAAGATCATGTATCCAGACGTATTTGAAGCAGCAAAGCCATTGTTCTTCCTTGCAAATGCAGGACAGATCTTCTATTTTATATCAGAAACATTTATGGTAGTCGTACTGAGATTTACGAAGGAACGGCTTCAATTGTATATTAATATTGTGTATGCTATAATGTTTTTTGTTGTTTCAATTCCTTCCGTAATCAATGGAGGGTTAATGGGGATGGCCTATGCAATCCTGGGAATGAATATTTTCAGATTTGCGATGATTTCCGTAATTGGTATTATAAATGCCAATGGCAAACCATTAAATAATGAAATTTCAGAAAATGAAAGATAAATAAAGCACCAGTTTTCATGTATTGATGAGACGGGTGTGGCTGAAGGCAAAGATTGGAGGATGTTATGAATATTAAAAGAAACATTTTACTTAATCCAGGACCAGCTACAACAACTGATTCTGTGAAAATGGCACAGGTAATACCAGATATCTGCCCAAGGGAAAAAGAATTCGCTTCCATGATGAAGGGATTAAGAGAAGACCTTGTTAAGATCGTTCATGGTGATCTGAACAAATACACATCAGTTCTCTTCTGTGGATCAGGTACATTAAATATTGATGTCTGCCTGAATTCGCTGTTACCAGCAGATAAGAAAATTCTTCTTGTTAAAAATGGCGCTTATACATCCAGAGCACAGGAAATCTGTGAATATTACGGACTTCCACATGTTGTTGTTGAGTGTCCGGTAGATCAGAGACCTGATCTTGCCGAAGTAGAAAAAGCTTTAAAAGAGAATTCCGATATTGCACTTGTTTATACAACACATAATGAGACTGGTACAGGAATCCTGAATCCAATCCGTGAAATCGGTGCACTTGCTCATAAATATGATGCAATCTTTGTATGTGATACCACATCAACATATGCAATGAGACCAATTGATATTGAAAAAGATAATATAGATTTCTGTATGGCTTCCGCCCAGAAGGGTATCCAGGCTATGACAGGTCTTTCCTTTATCATTGGTAACGAAGAAATCATTAAGAAATCAAAAGATTATCCAAAGCGTTCTTATTACTGTAATTTATTCTTACAGTACGATTTCTTTGAAAGAACTGGAGAAATGCATTTTACACCACCAGTACAGACTATTTACTCTGTAAAACAGGCATTAAAAGAGTACTTCGCAGAGGGCGAAGAGGCAAAATGGGCTCGTCATACAAGAGTATTTGAAGCCATCCATAAGGGCCTTGATGATCTTGGTTTCAAGGATGTAATCAAGAGAGAATGGCAGACAGGACTGGTCGTATCAGCAATATATCCAGATGATGCAAACTGGAGCTTTGAAAAAGTTCATGACTATTGTTATGATCATGGATTTACAATTTATCCTGGTAAGATCTCAACGACGAACACATTTAGATTATGTGCACTTGGACAGATCGATGAAGAGGATATTGTGGCATTTTTCAAGGTGTTCAGAGAAGCTTTGAAAGAAACAGGAGTTGCAGTTCCTGTAAAATATAATAAATAGTTCTAAGGGTTAGAAAAACAAGATATTCACCGCATGAAAAAAATATATAACTGTTCTGGCAGTCAGCTGGAGAACAGATAGTAATCAATTGCCTTACAATAATGAAACAGATAATGGATTAGTATGAAAGGATATAAAGTATGAAAGCGGAAAAGTTTGTTGAACATTTGAAAAACATTGGAATTGAGTCACTGATCGGTGTACCAGATTCTACATTAAAACAGTTTTGTGATTACATAAACACAGATGGAAAAGATGAGTTAAAACACTATGTACCTGCAAATGAAGGTGCTGCAGTAGGAATCGCAACAGGAGTTTTTCTTGCAACAGGAAAACCAGCCTGCGTCTATATGCAGAACAGTGGGCTTGGTAACACTGTTAATCCGGTTACTTCCATTGCAAATGAGGAAGTATATGATATTCCAATGTTATTCCTGGTCGGATGGCGAGGAGAACCAGGAGTTCATGATGAACCACAGCATAAATTCATGGGCAGGATCACTGAAAAAATGTTTGATACATTAGAAATTGAACATACAGTGATCAGCAAAGATACAACAGAAGAGGAACTTGATAAAATTATGGCAATTGCCAATAAAGTGCTTGCATCTAATAAGCAGTATGCTATTATTATCAAAAAAGAGACTTTTGAAAAGAGAAACGGTGGAAGTTATGCAAACCAGTATCCGTTTGTCAGAGAAGATGCAATCGCTACAATTCTTAAAAAGTTAGATCCATCCGATGTTGTTGTTTCAACAACAGGTAAGATTTCAAGAGAAGTCTATGAGGAAGCAGATATTGTCAATGGACAGCATATGCAGGAATTCCTTACAGTTGGCGGAATGGGACATGCTTCTATGATCGCACTTGGTATTGCAGACAATATGCAGGACAAGAAAGTATTTTGTATCGATGGCGATGGAGCCGTACTTATGCAGATGGGTTGTCTGGCATTTGTTGGAACAAGACAGCCAAAGAATATGGTACATATCTGTATCAATAATGATGCACATGAATCTGTAGGCGGAATGCCAACAGGAGCAGTAGGAACTGATTACGCTAAGGTAGCCACGGCTTGTGGATATCCTAATGTATATAGCGCTACTTCAGAGGAAGAGCTTGAAAAAGCTCTGGAAGCAGCAAAAGCAGCTGACAGCACAGTATTTATCGAAGTTAAGGTTGCACTTAGTTCAAGAGCTGACCTTGGAAGACCAAAGGAAACAGCAATTGAAAATAAGAATAATTTCATGAAATATCATGGGGTTATCAAGTAAGTAGTTTTTGGTAAAGGCTGAAAGTGAAATACTTATTAGCGAAAAAAAGGGAAAGGGTGCTCTTAACAAAGAGCAGTGGTATTATTATGAGTAAAGTATATGCATGCTTTTGTACTGATGTCATTCATGCAGGACATCTTAATATTATCAAAGAAGCAAAGAAACACGGTGATGTAATCGTCGGTGTATTAAGTGATGAAGCAATGATTCGTTACAATCGTTACCCAGCAGTATCATTTGAAGAGAGAATTCAGATGGTAAAGGATATCGAAGATGTAAGCGAAGTAGTCGTACAGAAAGAGATTATGTATGATGATATTATCGCTGAATTAAAACCTGATTATGTAATTCATGGTGACAACTGGAAAGAGGGTCCAGAAGCTGCAATTCGTGAAAATGTAATTGCTGCATTAAAGAAAAATGGTGGAGAACTCATTGAAGTTCCTTATACATATAATGAAGAAGTCAGAAAAATAGACAACATTATGAAAGAAAAACTTGCTATGCCAGAATTCAGAAGAAAGAGATTAAAACAGCTGATCGATAAATGTGAAGTTGTTAAGACTCTAGAAGTTCATAGTGGTCTGACTGGTCTGATCGCAGAAAAAACTATTGTTGAAAACAATGGCCAGCTGGATCAGTTCGATGCAATGTGGGTATCATCTCTTTGTGATTCTACAGCAAAAGGTAAACCTGATATTGAATTAGTTGATATGTCATCAAGACTTCGTACAATTGATGATGTTATGGAAGTAACAACAAAACCAATCATTCTTGATGGTGATACAGGCGGATTAATTGAACATTTCGTATATAATGTAAGAACACTTGAAAGAATGGGTGTTTCAGCCGTTATTATCGAAGATAAGACAGGCCTTAAGAAGAACTCACTGTTTGGTAATGAAGTAAAACAGACACAGGATACAATCGAAAACTTCTGTGCTAAGATTTCTGCAGGTAAGAGAGTTCAGCGTACAGAAGACTTCATGATCATTGCAAGAATTGAAAGTCTGATTCTGGAACAGGGAATGGAAGATGCTTTAAAACGTGCGCATGCATACGTTGAAGCAGGTGCTGATGGTATCATGATCCATTCAAGAAAGAAAGATCCAGCTGAGATCTTTGAATTCTGCGATAAGTTCAGAGAAACAAATAAGACAACACCAATCGTTGTTGTTCCTACATCATTTAATATGGTTACAGAACATGAACTTGCAACACACGGTGTAAATGTTGTTATTTATGCAAACCAGCTGACAAGAAGTGCTTTCCCAGCAATGAAACAGACTGCAGTTGAAATCCTGAAGAACCATAGAGCTCTTGAGGTAGATGCAAAGCTGATGCCATTTAAGGAAATCATTACGTTAATTGATGAATTATAAGAGGATGATCTTATGAATAATGAAATAGCAATTTTGATGGCTGCAGGTCTTGGAAGCAGAATGCGTCCGATCACAGAGAATACACCAAAGCCATTAGTGAAAGTCCATGGAAAGTCTATGATCGAGACTGTTATAGCCGGTCTGAACAGACGTGGCGTAGACAAGATCTACGTTGTCACAGGATATTTAAAAGAGCAGTTCAATTATTTAAAAGACAAATATTCCAATCTTGAGATCATTGAGAATACGGAATACCTAATAAAAAATAATATCTCTTCCATCCATGCGGTGGGAGAGATCCTTGGAAGTGCAGACTGTTTTATTTGCGAGGCAGATCTGTATGTATCCGATCCTTCTATATTTGATGCAGATCTTAAAAAGTCCTGTTATTATGGGAAAATGGTCGCTGGACATTCTGATGACTGGGTATTTGATCTGAAAGATGGTCAGATTACAAGAGTTGGAAAGGGTGGAGATGATACTTATAATATGGTAGGTATCTCTTATTTCAAACAGAAGGATGCAAAAGTGATCGCGGATGCCATTGCGAAAGCATACGAATCTGCAGGTCATGAACAGTTATACTGGGATGAGATCGTTGATAGCCAGTTAAATAATCTGGAACTTGGGATTCATCCGGTAGAACCAGGTCAACTGGTCGAGATTGATACAGTTGATGAATTGAAGGAAGTCGATCCTTCTTATGCAACAGAAAAATAGAGTGAACAGGGCTGTGTCCCTTTTACCCTGAAATGAAATATCCTCCCCGGCTGGCCCGGGGAACTGGATATTTCAGGTAAAGTTGGCAATATTAGTAGATAGATGTATAAGCGGTAAGTGAGGTACCGGTAAGTAAATACAGGTACGGGCACCGAACCGATAAGGAGAAAAGCAATGAAATGTCTTATCCTGGCTGGCGGCAGTGGTGATTGCCTTTGGCCTTTATCAAGAAAAAATTATCCAAAGCAGTTTATGAACATAAAAGAAGGCAGATCTTTATTACAGGAGACCATAGTCAGAAATATGCCTTTTTGTGATGAGTTTATCATCATGACGAATGAGAATTATCTAAACATCGTTGAAGGTCAGATGAAAGCTTTCCAGAGTCTCAGATACAGAGTTTTACTGGAAGGGGAACCAAGAGGTACGGCACCTGCAATTGCATTGGGCTGTATGTTCTGTAATCAGTCTGAACTTGTTTTTGTTGTGTCTGCGGATAACCTTGTAGAAGGAAAAGAGTATCAGTGTGCAATTCTGAAGGCTAAGGAAATGGCAAAAGAAGGAGCGTTGGTCGCATTTGGTGTAAAACCTGATAAACCATCTGTTTCCTATGGTTATATTAAACGAGATGAAGAAATGATTCAGCAGTTCATTGAACGAGCTGAATATGAAGAAGCAGAACAGTATACGTATGAAAATCATTATCTCTGGAATAGTGGAATCTTTCTCTGTAGAGCAGGAGATTTCCTGAATGCTTTAAAGATCAATTCTCCTGAGATTTATAATGCCTGTAGAGCAGCAAGAAGAAAAGTATCTGCAATCAGAAGAAGCGTAAGATTTTCAGACAAGATAATGAATGGAATACCAGCTGGAAGCGTGGAAAGCTGTGTATTTGAAAAGACAGATCAGGCAAGAGTCGTTGAAATTGGATTTGAATGGCAGGATGTTGGAAATGTCTGTGATCTTGAAGAATTTACAAGAGACAGTGATGTAAAAGATGTCATTGAGAATAAATGTGAAAATGTTTCTGTTATAAATAAGGCAGAACATCAGCTGGTCGTTACGAATGATCTTGAAGATGTAGTCGTAGTCAATACAGAGGATGCAGTCTATGTATCAAAGAAGGATTCAATTGAGGATATCAAGGATATTATGAAAGATAACCACGATCAGTATGCGTCCTATTTTGATTATAACAGGTTATCATATAGAGAATGGGGAATTCATGAATTGCTTACTTCTGCAGCGGGATACAAAGTCAAGAAAGTAACAGTATTCCCAGGAATGAGCATGAATCTTCATCAGCACGAATACAGAAGTGAGTACTGGTCAGTAGTTGAAGGTGTGGCAACGATCACACTGGGCGATGAGACCAGAGATTATAAACGTTTTGAAAGTGTTCTGGTACCTATCGGAACAAAACATAAAGTAGCAAATAATACAGATGAAAATGTAGTAATCATCGAAGTTGGTATTGGTGATAAACTGAAAGAATCCGATATGGTCAAGATCTATGGTCAGGAGAAGTTCACAGTTGATAATGATGATGCTGCAATCGTCAAACTGGAACCAGCCTTTAAGGATTATCTGTGGGGCGGTACCAAGTTAAGAACCGTATTTGGCAAGAAGTGTGACTACGATATTATTGCAGAGAGCTGGGAGCTTTCCGCTCATCCGGATGGACAGAGCAGAATTGCTGCGGGCCGTTATAAGGGAATGCTGTTTAACGACTATCTGCAGATTATCGGAAAAGAAGCGCTGGGTTGGAAGTGCCAGGCACTTGACAGATTCCCAGTACTGATCAAGTTCATTGATGCCAAGAAACCTTTATCGGTACAGATTCACCCAGGTGATGAATATGCATTGGAAAATGAAGGAGAATACGGCAAGAATGAAATGTGGTATATCCTTGACTGTGAAGAAGGAGCCAGCCTTTATTGTGGGCTGTCCAAAGAAGTCAGCAAGGAAGAGTTAGAGGAAAGGATTGCAAATAACACGATTGAAGAAGTATTGAATAAAGTCAGTGTTAAGAAAGGCGATTCGATCATGATCAATTCCGGAACAATTCATGCAATTGGAAAAGGAATCATGATTTGTGAGATTCAGCAGAACTCTAACTGTACTTACAGAATGTATGATTATGACAGAAGAGATAAATATGGTAATCCAAGAGAACTTCACGTAAAGAAGGCTCTTGATGTAGTGAATACAAAGCCATATGCGAATCAGCATCATAAGAAGACAATCGTTACAGAAAATGAACATTTTACACAGGAACTTCTGGTTCAGTGCAAATATTTCGAATGTTTTAAATATGATGTCAAAGATGAAGCAAAAGTTCCTGTGGATGAGACTTCTTTCGTATCAGTCGTAGTTCTGACTGGTAATGGAACAATCAATACAGGAAATACAACACTGAAATTCAAAGCAGGCGAGAGCTTCTTTGTTCAGGCTGGCAAGAAAAATGTGATTGTAAATGGTGAATGTTCCTTCATCGTTACACATGTCTGATGCCACTGTAACAGGGATAGGATCATTGATACAGGTCTGCAGACACATATATAGAAGGTAATACACCATACGACCCCGGATAAACAGCTGTTTACTGGGGTTGTATTGTAATATGGGGGAGTAAATAAAATATTTGGAGAATTATATGAAGGACAGAATTAAAAATATTTGTGATGGACTATATCAGATATCAGGGAAAGTACTGGTGGCTCTGTCACTTGTTCTATTTAGTATATTGGCAGTAATGAATCTGCTCATGAGTACTTATTTTGATGCGACATATGCGGAAAAACCGAAGTTCCGACTGGATAATATAGCGTTGTTCGTGGTACTATCAGTGATTACTATTTTAGTGTTCATGATGGCAGATAAAAAGCAGGCAATCGAGAAGGCATCACCGAAAAAGCTGCTTGCTATTCTTGGAGTCTATACGATCATACTTGGCGTATGCTGGGTCTTTGCATCCTGTAATTATCCGGTTGCGGACCGTGCTTTTGTTGCCAAGATACCAGCAGAATTTATATCTGGGAACTACAGTTCACTGGGGATTGGAAATTATCTCTATAAATATCCGTATCAGCTAGGAATCATAGCACTTGTGGAACTTGTATACCGGGTAACTGGGTCTACTAATTATATGAGCATTGAGGTGCTTAATGTATTTGCGGTCATAGTCGTTTTTTATGCCTGCTATAGGATTGCAAGGCTGTTATTTAAGAAAAGTACCAAGATATCCAATTTGACCATTATTTTCTACTTTGGCTGTCTGGCAGCAGTCTTCTACTGTACGTATGTCTATGGTAATCTGATCGGACTTGCTTTTGTCTGTCTTGCCATGATGTTTGAATTGAAATTTTTTGCAAACCGAAAGATCAGGGATTTGATCCTTGCGGTTATATGTGTTGTGATTGGTACAATTCTCAAAAATAACTATTCCATTATCCTTATGGCAATGGTATTATTGCTGGCTGTTGATTTCTTTAAGACCAGAAGTATCATTAGTATCTGCTTTGCAGCGATTATGATTTCATCCTACATGCTCAGTATGACACTCTTATTTTCATTTTACGAACAGCGAAGTGGCTTTCAAGTCAATGAAGGGGTGCCAAAGGTCATGTGGGTGGCGATGGGCCTACAGGATGGCTGGTTCGGAAAAGGTTCCTACAATGCTTATACTGTCGATACGTATAAGGCATATAATTATGATGAAAAAGCGACAGAAGAGGCTGGCAGGGAAAATATAAAAGAGCGTATAGAATATTTTATGGAACATAAAGGAGAAGCAATCTCATTTTTCAGTTCAAAGATCGCTTTCCAATGGACTGAACCAACTTATATGTCGATCTGGGAGAGTAACTGCTCGTCCAACCATACGAAGGAGGTCTCACCATTTGTCAGCAGTATTTATGTAGGTTTCTGGCATAATGTAATTGTAGGATGCATGAATTTCTATCAGTCTGCGGTCTGGGTATGTGCAGCAGTTTTTGTGTGGTGCCGGAAAAAGCAGCTCAATGCGTACCAGATGGTTCTGGGAATGATCATAATCGGTGGATTTCTGTTCCATACATTCTGGGAGGCGAAATCCCAATATATCATTCAGTATTTCATCCTGGCAGTGCCATATGCAGCGGGTGGCTTTACGGAAATCCTTGGCTTTAGCAAACGTCTCATGCATAGATATTTTGAAAAGAAATTGAAGAATATAGAATAAAGTAAAGAATGAACAGAGAAGTAAATGGAACGTATGGTAATGCTGAACATTGTACAGAGAAGTAAAAGAACGTATAGTAATGTTGAACATTGTACAGTAAAGTAAAAGGATGTACAGAGATGTAAAAGAAATGCACGGTAAAGGAACGTTAAAATATGAATCGTATTGATAAGTAAAAGACTTGCAGTAAAATAATGTGAAGATAAAAAAGCGTAGCATAGTATAGCGTGTGATGTACAGAAACTGTAATTGCATTTGATAAAAATAAAAAGAGCAGAAATAAGATGTGGCTGGGATTATCAGTTCAATCTATTTCAGCTCTTTTTTTGATTTGATAAGATTCGATTTTTTCTTTGTAATATTATAAGCACCACCAAGCGAACGCAGTGTACGAAGCATCATATTACGGGTAGCTGAGTCCAGAGATGTGAAGGAGCGAATCATGATCGCAGCAGCTTTGATCCTGTCTGTATTCAGGTCAGAGAGAGTCAGTGCACCGGTCTGGCCGATTATGGAGAATAGTGTGTTGACGAAATCTTCGCGCTCTTTCTTGTTGAGCTGTCCAATCCATGTGTTCAGGGCTTTATTCAGGACCTGACTTTCTCGGGACAGCTCTGATGCGGTGATAAAGTGATCACCGATCACCTGCCATGAATTGGCATCATGCTGCATAATTCCAGTCTGAGAACTTTTTACGATCATATAATTCTCTTCATGTTCCAGCAACATACCGATGATCGATGCTTCCGGTACGATCGTCTTGATCTTTGGCAGCATCTGCTGGTATTCGGGACTGGATATCATTTCTTTATCAAATCCGGGACCATCATTGTTATAGACATCAATAATCTTTCTTTTTACACCTGGATTGCATTTGACAGCTGCATAGATGGCCAGATTTCCGCCTTTGGAATGTCCACCCAGGCGAAGTTTCCCATGAAAGAAGGAAATTGTAGAATTGAGATATTTCATGGCTTCGATCTGTGATGGAACAGGAGAAAGAAAACTCATATTAAAATCTTCTTTCCATCCAACAATGGTATCATCCGTTCCACGAAATGCGACATAGGTCGTACCGTCTCCAAGCGAAGCATGAAATGCGGCAAACTGCTTTTCCTGATGTTCAACAATTACATTACTATAGTGAGAAAGGCGGATGCCTCTATACCGTTCTGTCATGGCCATTTCCTTCATAATAAACGGGGCATCACTGGTAAAAGTCCGTTCGGTCAAAAGCTTACGTTCCTCGAATAATTTGAAGAAAATCTCCGATGCCTTTTCAAGGGTGATCGAATCATCTGAGAGGATACCAGGAACGATTCCATCCAGCAGAACATAGGAAAGCTCACTTAAGATCAGGTTGTCAACATCGTTGAACGGACTCTGGCGAAAAGTCAGATCGCCACGCCATTTTATATAGTCTGTTATATTTCCCATTGGAGCCTCCTTTCCAGTCTGCACGACGAATAATAATGATAGTATTACTATTACTTGTTCTTTGTATTACGCAGGGGAATGCTTTTCTTTACTGCATCAAGTGCTGCTTTGTACTTAGCAGATGTTGCGCCAGGATTTCTTCGAAGCAGACGAAGAGATCTGATGTATTCTTTCTTCTTAATAGTCTGTTCAATTTTCTCTTTAAAATTACGGGTATCATCATCAAAAAATGCACTGACGACCTCTAATCGTTTCTGCAGTCGGCGAATCTCATCATCTTTGCTTTCGGTCAGATTCTTAAGAATTGCCTTCAGATCCATAGCTTCATTAAAGGACTGTGTCAGATCGATCGCAATGTAAATAGTTAGCACAAAAGTAATGATCTGTGCACCAAGCGCAGGCAGCTGTAGAAAGAGTCGTTCGACAGGTTTGTGAGCATAACTGACAAGAAGTACAGACAGAACGCCCCATGCAATGGATGAAGTCACACAGATATGACCATTTAAATTAAGCTTCTGATTGCTATAGTCCCAATAGCGGACATGGAACATTTTTTCCATAGCTGCACCAGTAAAGTACTCCAGAATCGTGGCACCGATCATACCAACAAAAAAGATTATCCAGTTGTTCCCGCGGAAAGGGATTGTGATCAGCAGGATCGTGACTGCACCAGATCCATAGAGTGGAAGGAAAGGTCCATGCATGAAACCACGATTGATCCATTTGTGCTTCTTTGCAGAAACATAGCAGGATTCCCAGACCCAGCCAATAAAGCAGTAAAAATAAAAAAATAGTAACCATTCAATCAGATTGTACTTAAACATAAATTCCTCCAGGGGTTTCCGGATTTCTGCACTTAAAAATGTGACAGGTTGCAGTCTTTTTGGGACAAAGCAACATAAAGTTACATAGGTATGTCATGTCAGGCTATCCGGTTCATATCATGATTATAAAAAAAAGAGAGTGCGATTGTCAATCTCCTCCGACCAAATCTGACGAAACTTTACAAGTAAATTCTGGAATATTATAATGAAGAAAGACGAGTTACAGTAGAAACAGGGGGACGATATATGAACAGTACATTTGTAAATATCATCTATAATATCAGTATGCTGGTAATGCTGGCAACGTTACTTGTCAATATTCCTTTTTTTCAGAAGGTCATTCTGCATGATGGAGGTCTGAAGCTTTATGAACAGCTCTTTTTTGGCGTGATCATGGGGTGTTGCTGTATCTTTTCCAATTACATCGGAATTCAGATCAATAAAGCAGTATTAAATTCCAGGGTCATTGGGGCGCTGGCTGCAACGCTTCTTGGCGGACCGGTATCGGGAATCGTGGCAGCTACTATTGGAATTGTGCACAGATACTGGATGGAACCACAGGGGATAACAACAGTCGGCTGTTGTATTGCAACATTTTCAGAGACATTTATCGGGATTGCTGTATGGTTCTATTTTTCCAAAAAGAATAAAAGATATGACAATTCCTTTCTTTTTTTGCTGACGGCGGCTTGTGAGACTTTACATATGGGAATACTTTTGTTGGTTTCCGAGCCTTATGATCAGGTGGCAGCCATTGTAAATGAAATCGCATTTCCAATGGTCCTGTTCAATGCAGTCGGTATGGTTCTGTTCTTTAGTGTGTTCAGAAATGTTTACAAGCAGCAGGATAAGCAGTTGTCTCGGAAAATGGTTCTGGCATTCGAAATTGCAGAAAAATCTCTTCCATATTTACAGAACTCACTGACTGAACCAGAAAATTATCAAAAAGTGATCGATTTGATCATGAAGGAATACAAGTGCCAGGGCGTTGCAATTGCAAATCAGGACGGCTATCTTGGAAAAAGTGGTGTATTTACAGGAAGAACATGGGATAGCGGCGAAAAGATGCCATTTATTATTTCAAGTACGTTGAAGAGTGGAATGGCAAGAATCTGGGACGCAATGGATTTTGATACAACAGGCTGGCAGGAACTGAGTCAGGATCTTGTATATGCAGATCTGTTTGAAAAAAATGTCGCGGTAACGGCACCACTTGCAATAGCCGATGAAGTATGCGGCTGTATTATTATGTTTATCAGAAGAAGGGAATATTACCCACAGGTAGAATTGAGCTTTATTAACGGGCTTGCGAATCTGTTCTCAAAACAGCTTGCGATTGCTCAGTTGGAGCGACAGAAGAAGTTATTGCGTAAGGCCGAGTTTCAGGCATTGCAGTCACAGATCAATCCACATTTTCTGTTCAATGCATTAAATACCATTTCGTGCTTTTGCAGGGAAAAACCGGATCGTGCTAGGGAACTGTTAATGGCACTGACCACATATTTCAGAAATTCACTACAGGATGTCAGCAGTATGGTATCAGTGTCGGATGAGATCCAGCATGTTAGTGCTTATCTGGAAATCGAGCAGGCAAGATTCGAAGATAGACTACAGGTGGAGATGGATATTGATGAAGACTGCAGACCTGATATTATCCCCAATCTGATTTTGCAGCCCATCGTGGAAAATGCCGTCAAACATGGAGCGATGATGCGAGAACATGGTATTGTAAAAATCCATGTATTTTCAGAAGAACAGGAATATTCGGAGAGAGCACACGCATGGAAAAGAAAACAGAGTAAGAGAGCGAACAGGCACGTATGTCTTGAAGTCTGGGATAACGGACCTGGTTTTCCAGAGCAGGTCGAAGAATCAATAAGAACAAGAGAGAAAAAACATAAAGGCATCGGACTATGGAACGTAAATGAGCGTCTGATCAGTATTTATGGTGAAAATACAAAACTATCCATTCAGAGCGATGGAAAAGGAACTGTAGTTAGAATGGAAATCCCGCAGTAACACGAGAGACACGTTTCAAATTAAGGAGGAAGACAGGATGAAGATAGGGATTGTTGATGATGAAAGACCAGCAAGAAGTGAGTTGATCTATCTGCTGAGTCAGAAAATGCCAGAGGCAGAATTCAGGGAGGCCAATTCCAGTGCGAAAATGCTGGAATTGCTTGAGAGCGAACAGCTGGATGCAGTGTTTATAGACATTCATCTGGGTGATATGAATGGGACTACACTTGCTTCGCTGATACTCGAAAAACAGCCACAGGTCGCAATGGTCTTTGCGACCGCATATGAAGAGTACGCAGTCAGAGCTTATGAACTGGGAGCAGTCGATTATCTGTTGAAACCATATTCACTCGACAGGATTGAAAAATGTCTGAAAAAAGTACAGGGGTATCTACGCAGTCAGGAGCAGCATGATACAAGAGATGTGGCTGGCAGTGCCGGAACACTTGAAGCAAATCAGAATAAGATCATACTTGCATCGGGCAGCAGCATTCGGATCGTGGAGATCGATACGATACGATATATTGAGTCTTACAACAGAGGATGTCGAATTCATACACAGGATGAAGTATTCTACCAGAATCAGACACTGAATTATTACGATGAAAAACTGAAAAGCCATAATTTCTATAGGGTACATAAGAGTTTTCTTGTTAATCTACAGTATATTATGGAACTGATTCCAAGTTACAATAATGGATATGCATGTAAACTGTCAGAATCTGAGGATGAAGTGATCCCGGTAGGCCGACACCAGTATAAAGAAATTAGAGAGTATTTTGAAATCTGATTGTACTGCTAAAAATACATTCATACGAGCACTTCATACATGGATTTTCGCATTTGGTACATAAGTTATTGAATATAATACATAAATGATTATAATGAAATCATAATAAAAGTAAGCAAAATACACAATAGAGTGCATTTTGCATAATACTTATGGCGAACAGCCAGAAGGAGGAGTTATTATGATATCTTTTTTTGTGTGCTTGATCATTCTGATCGCAGGATACTTTACTTATGGTAAAGTCATAGAAAAAATCTATGGTCCTGATGACAGAGAGACACCAGCAGTCCGAATCAATGATGGTGTCGATTATGTAGTAATGCCGACATGGAAACTGTATCTGGTACAGCTGCTCAATATTGCAGGACTTGGACCAATTTACGGAGCACTTGCCGGAGCCCAGTGGGGTACAGCAGTATTTTTATGGATCACCTTTGGTACAATTTTCTGTGGTGCTGTCCATGACTTCTCATCCGGTTTTATCAGCATGAGACACGATGGTGCTTCCATTTCAGAAATCACAGGTATCTATCTTGGCAACTTCATGAAACAGGTCATGAGATTGTTCAGTGTCGTTCTTCTTGTTATGGTCGGTACTGTATTTGCAGTAGGACCAGCATCCCTGATTTCCATGTTGATTGGGAAGAGTGGTGGAAGCGGCATTCTGGTAAATCAGTATTTTTGGCTTACAATTGTTCTGATCTACTATTTCATTGCAACATTTGTTCCAATTGATAAGATCATCGGTAAGATATATCCGGTATTTGGTGTATGTCTGATCGTTATGGCTTTAGGTGTTGCAATCGGTTTATTTGTAAATGGATATACAATTCCTGAGATCTCATTACATAGTCTGCATCCAGATAAAACACCGATCTGGCCTGTTATGTTTATTACAGTAGCCTGTGGTGCCATTTCTGGATTCCATGCAACACAGTCACCTCTGATGGCTCGTTGCTGTAAGAGTGAAAAACAGACAAGAGTCGTTTTCTACGGTGCAATGGTCGGTGAAGGAATCATTGCTCTGATCTGGGCAGCAGCTGGTGCCGCAGTTTATGAAAAAACTGGTGGATTAATGACAGGTCTTACAGATATGCTGACAAAATCAGGTCAGGCAGCAACCGTTTATGATGTATGTTCCAAGACAATGGGTGGCATTGGTATCATTCTTGCAATGATCGGTGTTATCGCATGCCCAATCACTTCTGGTGATACTTCTTTCCGTTCCGCAAGACTTGTTATTGCAGACTGGTTCAAGATTGATCAGAAGAGTTATAAGAATCGTCTGTACATCTGTGTTCCACTGTTACTTGCAGGCGCAGTTATCAGTCAGTTGGATTACAACGTTATCTGGAGATATTTCAGCTGGTCAAATCAGACACTTGCTATGCTGGCACTGTGGGCAGCATCCATGTATCTTTACAAAAATAAGAAATGCTTCTGGATTACAGCAATTCCTGCAACATTCATGACAGCAGTCTCAATTACGTATTTCTTCTACGCAAAAGAATGTCTGAATCTTGGAACCAAGATCGCATATCCAGTTGGCGTCATTGCAGCAGTTCTTTGCCTTGGATTGTTCTTAATGAAATCTATCTTTAAGAAAGAAAACAAAGCAAGCAAAGAATAGAGCATGAAAGTAAGTAAAGAATTGAACATGGAAGCAAGTAAAGAATAGAGCATGAAGTAAGCAAAAAATTGAGCATAATAGTAAGCACAGTTTAGAGCAAATTTAGTGTAAAGGAAAGCAATAATAGAGATATTAGTAAGTTTGGGGCGGTTAGAGCAGTAAAATGCTTAACCTAAAAATAATCATTCTAAAAATAAGCATTTCAAATGATCTTAATAAGAAAGATTGATCTGCCGGGAACAGATCGAACAAAAGAAAAGGGTAGTATAAAAGTACATAGAGAAGAAATCACAAAAATGTGATGGAACAATGCAGACAGGGATTTTAAAGTCCCAATAACAGGAATGGAACTAGGGAGGTAGATTACAATGTTATTCTTAAAACCCAGAAAAATAAGCAATGGAGCTCTTTCAGAACAGGAAATCCGTGCTGATAAAAAAATGTGTCACAGATATGGGCCAGCTGGTGTTGGAGAAAAGGCGGTCTACCTCAATAGTTTTTACATGAGCCGTCGGTATTACATTCCATATGGTAATATCAAAAGAGTATTCAAACGTCTGGCGATTGCCAAAGGACGTGTGCAGGCATGTATCCCATATCTTGTTGTGGTATATGATAACAATCAGGAAAAACAATGTATCTTTAAAATGGAACAGGATGTAGATGCTATGATCGATAAGATCAAAGAAATAGCGCCACAGGTTCCGGTTGGAAAATATTCATAGATTTTTCAAAATTGTGTAGTTGTATACAGGAAAAAGAAGATGTACAATATGATTATTGCGGGTGAGCAGTGATCGTGTTGTACATCTTTTTTTATGACCAAATTTATAATGACCAAATTATAATGACCCCAAAATTATAATAACGGAAATTATAATAATCATAATTTTAATGATCCCAAATTATAATAACGGCATTTATATTAATCAAACTAATAAAACCCCAATTATCATAATAGAGACTATCATAATTAAAATTATAATAACCTAAATTATAATAACCCAAATAACAAGCATAACCCAATATAACCTAATATAACCCAATATAATAAATGAAAGCTTCTGCTGTTGTCAGGCTTACAAGACAGGCAGAAAGAAGAGTAGTAAAAGAAAGGATACCAATGAATAGTAGTATACAAATGAGCAATAGAAACAAAGGAATCCTGTGTATCATTTTATCCGCGTTCTGTTTTGCATTAATGAATGTGTTTGTAAGATTATCAGGAGATTTACCGACTGTCCAGAAGAGTTTTTTTAGAAATCTGGTCGCAGTAGTGTTTGCAGTGATTGCAATCAGAAAGCAGAAGATTCCAATGAGAGTCGAGAAGAAGAACTGGTTCTATCTGATTGCTAGATCATTCTTTGGAACGGCAGGCATGTTATGTAATTTTTATGCAGTGGATCATCTGATGGTTGCCGATGCGTCCATGTTGAATAAATTATCACCATTTTTTGTATTGATCTTTTCTTTCTTATTATTGAAAGAGAAAATCAAACCATTTCAGATATTCTGTGTCATTATGGCGTTTACAGGTATGCTGTTTATTATCAAGCCAGGCGTGGGAACCATGACGGTTGTGCCGGCACTGATTGGGGCAGCAGGCGGACTCGGAGCCGGACTGGCCTATACATTTGTCAGAATATTGGGAACAAAAGGTGTGAAGGGCCCATTTATTGTGTTCTTCTTTTCGGCGTTCTCCTGTCTTGTTGTGTTACCATATCTGATCTTTCACTATCAGGCAATGACGGGATGGCAGCTTCTGATGCTGATCGGAGCCGGATTCGCAGCCGCAGGAGGACAATTTAGTATTACAGCAGCCTATACGTATGCACCAGCCAGCGAAATCAGTATATATGATTATACACAGATCATTTTTGCAACAATCCTGTCCTTCTTTATTCTGGGACAGGTGCCAGATGGATACAGTTTCCTTGGATACTTTATCATTTGTATGGCATCCCTAATTATATTCCTTTACAATAGAAAGCCGCATGCGGTAAAAGAGAGCAGGTAAATGCTCATACATTGGATTTGAGTGCGCATCGACGCAGAAATGGAGTAAAATGAAGCAAAATAAACAGAAAAAAGGTAGATTACATGTGAAAAGTCTCTTTTTGCCATTCCTATGGATTGCGGTATTGCTGGGACTGACTGGATGCAGTGGAAAAGAACAGTTAAAAATCCATTGTTTTGATGCGGGAAAAGCAGATGCATTTTTGATTACGACAGGAAGTACAACGATTCTGATTGATACAGGCGAAGATGAAGAAGGAGATATTATTCTTGATTACCTGGAAAGTCAGAAAATTACTACAATAGATTATATGATTATTACACATTTTGATAAAGATCACGTAGGTGGCGCAGATCATGTATTGAATGGAATTACGGTCAGCAATGTCATCCAGAGCAATTCACCAAAAGACAGTACTGATTATGCAGAATATGTACAGGCGCTAAAGGATGCTTCTATTACGCCAGTTACCCTGCGGGAAGAGATGGAAGGGACATTTGGACAGGTGACAATGACGATCTATCCGCCTGAAAAAGAAACATACAAAAAGAATGAGAGTAACAATTCCTCACTTGTTATTCGTATGGTTCATGGAGAAAATTCTTTCCTCTTTGCAGGGGATGCGCAGGATGCCAGATTATCGGAACTGATCAATATGGGAAATCTGGAAAGTACATTTTTAAAGGTGCCATATCATGGACATGCACAGGATAATCTGGAGGATTTTCTGGATATGGTCCATCCATCTTACGCAGTTATTACAAGTTCAGATAAGGAGCCTGAGGATGAGGAGACAATGGAACTTTTAAATGCACTTGGAACTAAGACGTGGCTGACAAGAGAAGGCGACATTGATGTGACGAGCAATGGAAAGAAAATCGTAGTAAAACAGTAAAAAAGAAAGACTGAACGGAGAAGTTATGGAAAAGTACCAGGAAATAGAAAAAAGTATTACAAAGAAGTTCAAAAAGGAGATCTGGAGAAAGTTCACACATGGTATAAATGACTATGAACTGGTGCAGGAAGGCGATAAAATTGCAGTCTGCATTTCAGGTGGAAAAGACTCGATGTTGATGGCTAAGTTATTTCAGGAATTAAAACGACATAATAAATTTCACTTTGAACTGGAATTTATTGTGATGGATCCAGGGTATAATCCGGTCAACAGACAGAAAATCATAGATAATGCAAAGCTTATGAATATCCCGATTAAAATATTTGAGACGGATATCTTTGATACAGTTGTGGATATCGATAAGAATCCATGCTATCTGTGTGCACGAATGCGACGCGGACATCTTTATAAGCATGCAAAAGATCTTGGATGTAATAAAATTGCATTGGGTCATCATTTTGATGATGTTATCGAGACGATCCTGATGGGGATGATGTATGGAGCACAGATTCAGACAATGATGCCGAAACTCC
Source organism: uncultured bacterium (assembly GCA_905215405.1). GTDB lineage: Bacteria > Bacillota > Clostridia > Lachnospirales > Lachnospiraceae > CAJMQE01. The sequence continues at coordinate 33,620 of CAJMQE010000009.1, read as the reverse complement.
ACAGCACTAATTTTGAAGGGATGGAACTGATTCGTCCGATGTATCTGGTGCGTGAAGAGTCAATTATTCACTGGATGCATTATAACGAACTGGAATTTATTCAGTGTGCGTGCCGTTTTACTGAAAATAGAACAGTAGAGGAAGATGGATCTTCCAATTCTAAGCGTCAGGAGACAAAGATGCTGATACGGAAACTGCGTGAAATCAATCCATATCTGGAGGCAAATATATTTAAGAGCGTGGAAAATGTAAATCTCAACACGATTATTGCCTATAAACAGGATGGGGAAGTACACAAATTCCTGGAGAGATATTAGCATATGCTCTTTTTGTTCTTTTTGAGGTACTTGTCTGCAGAGTTTTGACGGTGCTGAAATAGTATGATAATATAACAAGGCAGGTATTTACTGTAGATATAGAAAATAGCAAGGCATGAATGAAAGTATCAGGTGTGCTTTGATATGAATAGGATAGGATTTTATGGAAAGGAGAAAGAACAGAAAATATTTTTCTGTTCGGATAGAAAATATGAGTGAAAATTGTAATCATGACTGCTCAAGCTGCGGTTCTGACTGTGATTCAAGAAAACAACCAGTGAACTTCAAGAAAGAACTTCATAAAGGCTGTTCCGTAAAAAAAGTAATTGGCGTTGTCAGTGGTAAAGGTGGCGTTGGTAAATCTATGGTAACTTCTATGCTGGCAGTAGCTGCTAACAGAGCAAAGCTGCATACAGCAATTCTGGATGCCGATATTACAGGCCCTTCAATTCCTAAGACATTTGGTTTAAAGGAAAATGCCATGAGTAATGGGGAAGCACTGATTCCAGTTAAGACAAAAGAAGGCATTGACGTTATGTCTATCAATCTGCTTCTTGAAGATGATACTGATCCAGTTGTATGGAGAGGTCCAGTTATCGCTGGTACTGTACAGCAGTTCTGGACAGATGTTTTATGGGAAGATATTGATGTGATGTTCGTAGATATGCCACCTGGAACAGGTGATGTACCACTTACAGTATTCCAGTCACTTCCTGTTGATGGAATTGTAATTGTTACAACTCCACAGGATCTGGTATCCATGATCGTTGCAAAGGCTGTTAAGATGGCCGGTTCAATGAAAGTTCCAGTACTTGGTATTGTAGAAAATATGTCATATTTTGAATGTCCTGACTGTGGCAAGCAGTATGAGATCTTTGGTCATAGCCATATTGAAGAACTTGCAGCACAGTATAAGATTGAGAATGTAGTGAAACTTCCAATTGATCCTGAAGTTGCTTCTAATTGTGATAAGGGTACAATTGAAGAGTTCAATGGTGAGAATATTCGTAAGATCGCAGAACTTGCAGATAAGATCATGAAATAAATATTTTGTTATCTGAAAGACAGAACAACTATTATTATTAATATTATGGATTTGGAAATATTGAAATAAAAAAGGTTCCTGCCTGTTACTCTAGAGTGAGTAGCGGGCAGGAACCTTTTTGGTATTTAGAATCATGCAAAGCATATTAGCCTATGATTACTTATGATTGTATCTGAGGATCCCGAAAATGGCATGCATTTCAGAAGATCTGTAAGAAGAAAGTCTTCTAGAAGAAAGTCTTCCAGATACCTCTTGTTAAAATAATGAAAATGATGACTGGAAGTACATAGGTAAAGTAAGGACGAATCCACTTTGGAATTTTCAGTCCATTTCCCTCATTTACTTCTGCAAAATATTTATCCCATCCCCATCCGTAACGGCTTACGCAGAAAAGAACGAAGATCAAAGATCCAGCTGGTAAGAAGATCGTGCTGACAAAGAAATCTTCCAGATCGAGCACACCAGTACCTGTACCAAATGGCTGGAATGCAGACCATAAGTTGAAACCAAGGATACATGGAAGAGAGCCGAGTGTTACAACAAATACATTGATCAGTGCAGCTTTCTTTCTTGACCATCCCCAGAGATCCCCAGCAAAGGACATGATGTTTTCAAATACAGCAATAACAGTTGAAAATGCAGCGAAGGACATGAACAGGAAGAACAGGGCTCCCCAGATCTGGCCACCAGGCATTTCATTAAATATATTAGGTAGTGTGATAAAAATCAGTTTTGGACCAGCACCAGGGTTGACTCCGTAAGCGAAGCAGGCTGGGAAAATGATCAGGCCGGCTACGATAGCTACAAAAGTATCAAGTGCTGCAATCGTAATTGATTCGCCAAGCAGAGATGCTTTTTTATCAATATAGCTGCCGAAGATCGCCATGGAACCAATACCAATACTCAGTGTAAAGAAAGCCTGATTCATGGCTTCTACAATAATATTAAAGAGACCGACTTCTTCAATTGCCTTGATATTTGGTACAAGGTAGAAGGAAAGTCCCTGTGATCCACCTTTCAGGAACAAGCTGTTAACAGCGAGCAGGACCATGATTACCAGAAGTGCGATCATCATGACTTTCGTAATACGTTCCACACCTTTTTGAAGGCCAATGGAACAGATCGCAAAACCAAGAACGATAACAATCAGTGTAAACAGGATCATAATAGATGGTGTTGCAGTCATTTCTTCAAAGATAGAATCGATCTTTGTGGAATCCGCACCTACGAACTTACCTGACAGCATACCGTAGAAATAATACAGCATCCAGCCGGCAATCGTTGTATAGAAGAACATCAGAAGATAGTTGCCTAAAACGGCTATGTAACCATGCAGATGCCATTTCTGCTTTGGCTTTTCCAGTACCTTAAAAGCAAGAACTGCACTCTTGCGGCTGTTTCGTCCAACACTGAATTCCATGGTCATAATTGGGACACCAAGGATCAAAAGAAACAGCAGATAGAACAATACGAAAACCCCGCCGCCGTTTGTTCCGACTACATAAGGGAAACGCCAGACGTTTCCAATTCCAATGGCACATCCTGCAGAAATCAGAATGAAACCAAGTCTAGATTTAAATTTTTCTCTTTCCATTTCTATTACCTTTCATTTCTTAAGTTAAAAATAATAAGTAGTAATTCCATTTTACTACTTGTTTTTTATCAGATTTACCTATCATAGCATAAATATTTATGGATTTAAAGTGCTAAATTGTCCGTGAGCCACGAACAAAACAACGAAAATTTGTAAAAATGTATGTCGGGTGAATAATATTCAATGGTTTAACGCGTTAAATCCCATAATTTCGTCATAAATTGCATAGAAACTGAATAAATATGCGATATGAAAAAAATAAACAAAAATGTAGAATTTTATTTATTTTATGAACTTTCATGGAAATCGAGGCGAGAACAGAGAGAAATGCTGAATTTCTTATAAAGTCGAACTGGCAAAGAAAAGATGTAATGCTTTACAGGTGAAGAGTCAGCCGGTTCTTTATGCGGATTCTATTTAAAATATGCATGATTTGTTCACAGAATATTTACTGAATTGATGTATGAATGGTTGTATATTATGTACAATCCATTAGAAAGATTTATGTGAGTATTTTCTGAAAGAGGTTAAAAATACACAAAATATTAGTATGAAATGCTTAATTATATACAAAAACAAGCTGCATATACGAATATAATTGACAATATTGCACAATGGAACTAGAATTATATAGTAATACTTATATAAAGATACTTTATAAAAGGGATTACATAATGTATGGGATGTTTAGCAACAAAATAAAAAAAGGAGAATGAAGTATGAGGTTGATGAAAAAAGTAACAGCCGTAGGTCTGGCAGCAGCCATGACGATTACTGGAACGGGTTTTACAGCAATGGCTGGCAATTACTCAAACGCAGACAGTATTTTTCAAAATACTGTGTCACAGAAACTTTACGACTCATCAAAGGGAAGCCTGAATATCACGAACCTTCAGGTCCCGACACTTGCCTATGATGATACGAGCATAGGAGTTGTCTGGGAGAAACCGGAACAATATGCAGGGGTCGCTGATTACAATGTTTATATTAACGGGGAAAAACAGAGTGATACAGCACGTCAGAATTTTGCTAAGAATGCAGACTGGACAAGTAAGTATATGGATGCATTCTACGGATATTATACGAAAGATAGTGGAAATAGTGATGTGGACATGGTTAATGTTGACGTACATTCCTATAGAGCAACAGGATTACAGCCGGATACTGAATATAAGATCAGTGTGGTTGCCGTGGATGAGAGTGGAAAAGAACTGGGGAGCGCAGTCAGTGTAACACAGAAGACAACGGCAACACCGGAGGTATTTAATATCGCAGATTATGGTGCAAAAACATCCGAAGGTTATACATCATATAATGACGAGATCAATACATTTATTGAGGAGAACACAAAGGCAATTCAGGCAGCAATCGATGCCTGCACACCGGGTGGCAAGGTCGTGATCCCGGAAGGAATCTATGTAACAGGAGCACTCTGGCTGAAGAGTGATATGACAATGGAAATCGATGGTACACTTTGGGCAAGTCCGAACAGTGACCATTTTGAAATTGGATTCCTGATGTATCCTTTCTATACAGATACCAGAAGCTGGGGCATTTTAAATGCAGTCAGTGCGGACCAATCCCAGCAGATGGAGAACATTCGTATCACAGGAAACGGAAGTGTATACGGAAACGGATGGAAGTATGGTTCCGGGGATAAGGTATCTCTGGATGGACTTCAGAAATACAGCTATAAGCTGGCTGGTGATGTCGATACTTCCGTAGCTGGTAATGAAAAATATGCACTGCCAAGATGGGTCGGAGCAAGCAACAACAAAGTTTATAACTACGGTGTCCTTGCTGCTGATTCAGCTAAGAAATATCTTGCTAATGTGACGAATGAAGACGGTTCCAGAAAGTACAGTGACAGTCTGATCGACTCACTTGCAGGGGTAGATGCAGCATCTGACAAAACAGCAGCACAGAAGGTGCTGGAACAGAGTGGCTCTACCACAGCTGCAGCGGATCTGACCAATGCATATGCAACACGTTCGAGTCTGATCATTATGAGAAATGTCAACGGTGTATATGTAGATGATGTCAGAGTGGAAAATCCATCGAATCACACCATTAATATTCTGGATTCTGACAATATTGCAGTTAATAACGTCAAAGCGCTGTCCTATGACTGTAACAACGGTGATGGTATCGGTTTTGGATGCTCCAAGAATGTTGTATGCTGGAATAACTTCCTGGATACAGGGGATGATTCGATCGGATTTGGTGCATCGGTAGGTAAAGGCGCACAGGATTGTAATATTCAGACAAACAGTTCACTGTGGATCTTTGACAACTATCTGCATGAAGGACATGGTGGTGCAATAGCAGCCGGAAGCCACACAGGAAATGGTATCACAGACGTATTATGCGAAGATAATGTCATGAATCATACAGATATGCCATTCCGTTTCAAGAGTGCTCCTACAAATGGTGGCTATATCAGCAATATCACAATCAGAGACTGTGCTGTTGCCGATGCTAATCAGGTATTTGTACTGACAACAAGTTATAGTGATCCGAATAGTGCTTCCTCTACAGAAGCAGCAGATACACCGGGTGAATTCCATGATTTTGCAGTATATAATGTGACTGCAAATAAAGTTACGCAGAATACGATCTGTGTTTATGCAGATGTGGATCCACTGACAAATACACAGAAGCCAGAACACAGCCATTATAATTTATATTTCCAGGATGTGAAGTTCGGAGATGTTGGCTGCAATGGTAAGTTCAAATACTATAATGGTTGGGATACACTGACCGGGTGTGAAAATGCAGTATTTTATGATGTAAATACTGTTTCCTATGACCAGAAGGCAATTGATGCGGGAACTGATGCGGCATGGACAAATATGAAGTTCTGTAAGAACGTCCAGTTCCTTGGAACAACGATGGAAACAGCAAATGCATCAACAGAAAATATGACAAATGCTATGGTAAAACCTGTATGGGCAGATGACAGTAAAGTTACAGCAACATCCAGCGAAGATGGTACAGAAATGAAACTGGACTGGAGTGGGGCAAGCGTAACATCAGGAGATATTATTTACGGCGTAGACACTTACGTTGGTGATACAAAGGTGGACACAGTTGATGGAATTGTTGATAAAACAGCAACAATCAAAGGATTATCCGCCGGTGTGAACTATACATTTAAAGTGTATGCGACAGAGAACAGCAAGTCCGTAAATGATAAAGTGACCAGCTATGCAACTGTCAATAAAACAGAGGGACCTGTTGTAGATATAAAGACATCAGGAGAAACTGATACAAAGGCAATTACAGCACCAGCATCTACACAAGTTACCCTGACAAATCCAATCTATACCTGTGCACAGGCTTCCTGGGATAGTGCAGGAGCAGACGCAAGAGTCAGAGGTTACCGTATTTATGTAAATGGAAAACTGTTAAGAACATTTTATAATTATCAGTTAAAGGGCGGTACTATGACTACAAATGGGGGCAAGCTGGCTGATTCATTTTCACAGCAGGTCGGCAGACTGACACCAGGCGTAGAGAATACGGTCAAGATCGTTGCATTTACCGATGCAGGAGTAGAGCTTGCATATGATGAAGCAACAGCAACAACATTACAGAATTATGATTACAAAGCACCTGTATTTTCATCAAGGACACTAAATGCAGAGCGAAAGGATAATGGAGACGTTGTACTTTCATGGAATCCGGCCACAGATGATACAGCAGTGAACGGATATCGTGTCTATGTGGATGGAAAGCCTGTTTATGCAGATGCAAGTCAGAAATTTACGCCTATTAACGGACAGGTCACAACAAAGGATACCTCCTATACAGTAAGTGGTCTTGATGCAAAGCAGGATCACACATTTACGGTACAGGCAGGAGATACCTGGTGGAAAGCTGCCCAGACAATGGGAACTTATGATAAGATGGCAGGTTATAACTGGACAATCAGAGGAATTACTACAACACTCAGCGCTGTGAAAGAGCCAACAACAGAGCCAACAACAGAGCCAACAACAGAGCCAACAACAGAGCCAACAACAGAGCCAACAAGTGAGCCAGCTACGAAGCCGACCTCACAGCCAGTTACTGATCCGGTTGTAAATCCTTCTTCACAGGCAACAACACAAGCATCTCAGGAAAGCAGCCAGAATGCCAGTCAGGATATAAGCAGTACTGGAATCTCAGATAATACTGGTAAAAACAGTGGCGTAGCAGGTGATGACAATCAGAAGAATCAGGCACAGGGAGGTCTGGCAGAGCAAGAAGCACAGTCTACAAATGCAGATGGTACAGTCAGCACCAGCACAACAAAGACTGGGGACAGCACGCCTATGACTTCGATTGTAGCTGCAATGCTCCTTTCACTTGCAGCAGTAACAGCATGCGGAGCAGTAAGACGTAAAAAACATACCGAAGAATAAAAGTAGTGTGTTATGGGGATTTATTCATACATGGTTGAGTTCATAGCAGAGTAATACACAAGTGGGAGAATTGAAATAATATAGAAGCAACAGATAGTAACAGATAGCAACAGATAGCAACAGATAGTAACAGATAGTAACAGATAGTAACAGATAGTAACAGATAGTAACAGATAGTAACAGACAACATCCTGTCAAAAAAGGCCTGAACAAGCTCATTTTATCAAATAAGTGAGCACTGTCCAGGTCTTTTTCTTTAGAAAGAATACCATTGCTTGCGCATAAAGCGGAAAAGATGGTTAACCGCAGAGGATTGTTAGAAATGATTGCTTTTGATATCCTCTTCAATGAACTGTGTAAAAAGCTTTGCACCAGTGGAGAGATACCCCTGCTCGCTGTGGTTGCTGATAATGCAGATCGTACTCTCGAGTTCTGATTCTTCTATTTTTTTGCTGATACATGCGGGGTTATGGATCAGTGACAGACAGGAGGCTGGAACGATAGCAACTCCAAGTCCTTTGTCAGCCCAGCTGATCGATGTTTTGGCATCATCATTGACGCAGAAATAGTCTGGCTTTAGATCAGCTTTCTGGAAAAGTCCGTTCAGAATAGTTTCCCAGCGCCGATAAATGATCAGCGGACAGCAGGCGAGATCAGAAAGTTCAATAGACGACTGCGTCTGGTTAAAATATTTCCGGTCACCAACAGCCATCATTGGCTCACTATAAAGATTTCGACAGGAAAATGACTCCTTATTAAAAGGAGTTCGAACGATAGCGAGTTCAATAATATTAGATTTCAGCTGTTCCAGCAGGCCATATGTATTTGCTTCAAATAACTCAAAGCGAAGATGGGAATACTGTTTATGAAACCCTGCGACCCACTGGTCAAGTAACGTGGTTCCAACAGAGGATACTGCGCCAATTCGTATTGTACCGTGCGTTCCAGTGCTGTAATCTTTTAGTTCCGATTTTGTGATATCTGCGATCTTTAGCAGGGTATTACTGCGGTTATATAACATTTTTCCGGCTTCCGTGAGCTGAATGCTGCGGGAACCACGGATAAAGAGCTTACAACCAAGTTCTGCTTCCAAGGAGTGAATCTGTGTACTGAGTGGAGGCTGTGACATATGCAGTACTCGGGCTGCTTTTGATATATTGCCTTCATTTACAATTGTAATAAATTGTTCCAGTTGTTTTAAGTCCATGAGAAAATTGCCTCCATTTATCTGTTCCGGTATAAAGAAATCTGTATTAGATTTTAGCACAAACAGATGTAAAAGAAAATCTGGCATCGCTGGGATTGCATGAAAAATATGTAATTTGAAACAAATTCAAGATAGAATCTGTACTATACAAAAATCGTATACCTCATATATAAATATTATAATTTTCATATATTTACATTTATGATATATTAAGTACAGGAAAACAAAAAGATAAAAGGAAAGGGAAGAGTATGAAGAGTTTACTAAAATACTTAAAAGGGTATAAGAAAGAAAGTGTTCTGGCGCCATTGTTCAAAATGCTGGAAGCAGTATTCGAATTATTTGTTCCGCTTGTCATGGCATCTATTATTGATACTGGTATTGCGAACGAAGACAGAACATATATCATTAAAATGTGTCTGATGCTGATCGGTCTGGCCATCATTGGTCTGGTCTGTTCCATATCGGCACAGTATTTCGCAGCAAAAGCAGCGACCGGATTTGCAACAGAGTTGAGAAAAGATCTGTTTCATCATATCCAGTCACTTTCATTCACAGAGATGGATACAATGGGGAATTCTACACTGATCACCAGAATGACAAGCGATATCAACCAGGTACAGTCAGGAGTCAATATGGTATTGCGACTGTTCTTAAGATCACCATTCATTGTACTTGGTGCAATGGTCATGGCATTTACCATTGATATCAAGGCAGCACTTGTTTTCGTTGTTACGATTCCGCTGCTTTCTATCGTGGTATTTGGTATTATGCTGATTAGTATGCCTCTCTACAAGAAAGTTCAGAATGCACTGGATAAGATCCTCGGTATTACAAGAGAAAATCTGACAGGTGCGCGAGTAATCAGAGCGTTTGATAAGGAACAGGATGAAACCAAACATTTTGCAGAGAACAATAATCTACTTGCAAAACAGCAGAAATTTGTAGGCAGGATTTCAGCACTGATGAATCCGGTCACATATATTATCATCAACGTTTCAATCATCGTGTTACTTTGGGTCGGCGCCATCCGTGTGGATGGTGGCGCACTGACACAGGGACAGGTTGTCGCACTGGTCAATTATATGTCACAGATCCTTGTGGAACTTGTGAAGTTCGCAAATCTGATCGTAACAGTAAATAAGGGACTTGCCTGCGCTGGACGTATTGAAAATGTATTTTTTGTCCGTTCTGGAATGGAAGACGGCAACGATAATTTAAATGCACAGGACAGTCCTTACGCAGTGGAATTTGATCACGTATGTCTGACTTACAAAAATGCTGGAGAAGAATCATTATCCGATCTGGATTTTAAAGTCAGAAGAGGAGAGACAATCGGGGTCATTGGTGGTACCGGATCTGGTAAGTCAAGCCTGGTCAACCTGATTCCTCGTTTTTATGACGTAACCAAAGGAACGGTCAGAATCAATGGAACTGATGTCAGGGAGTATAGGATGGAAACACTGAGAAATAAGATTGGTGTAGTACTGCAGAAAGCAGTTCTGTTCAAGGGAACAATCCGTGATAACATCCGCTGGGGCAATGATGATGCAACGGACGAACAGATCGATGAAGCACTTGTGATCTCCCAGGCAAAAGAAGTGGTAGATGGAAAAGAAGGCGGTCTCGACTTTATGATCGAACAGGAAGGAAAAAATCTTTCCGGTGGTCAGAAACAACGTATGACAATTGCAAGAGCAATCGTTCGAAAACCGGAAATTCTGATCCTTGATGATAGTGCATCTGCGTTGGATTTTGCCACAGATGCAAAATTAAGAAAAGCGATTCGGGATATGAAATCCAGCCCGACGGTATTTATTGTATCCCAGAGGGCAACTTCAATTAAGTATGCAGATAAAATAGTTGTTCTGGATGATGGAAAAATCTGTGGATTGGGAACTCATGAAGAACTGCTGAAAAATTGCAGCGTATATCAGGAAATTTACTATTCACAGGTCAGTGACAGGAAGGAGGCATAAAATATGGCAGCAAATAAGAAGATTCCAAAAGGAAAACAAAAAGAAACATTTGTAAAGGTTCTCGTTTATATTAAGAAGTACTGGTTCTTTCTGATCCTGTCTATTTTATTGGCAGCAGCAACAGTAGCCTCGACCCTTTATGTACCAATTCTGATCGGTCGTGCAGTCGATTGTATTATTGGCGCAGGCAATATTAATTACACCAGACTGTTTACCATCATGGGGCAGATGGGAATTGCAATTGGAATTACTGCAGTCTCCCAGTGGCTCATGAATGTTATCAACAATAGAATTACATTTGATGTAATCAGGGATATCAGGGATGAAGCATTTAGAAAGATAGAAATTCTTCCTTTAAAATATATTGATGGGCATTCACATGGGGATATTGTGAGCCGTGTCATTGCAGATGTCGATCAGTTCGCAGATGGTCTTTTAATGGGATTTACCCAGTTCTTTACAGGTGTCATTATGATTCTTGGTACACTGGTGTTTATGTTCACGATCGATGTCGGGATTACGGTTGTTGTCGTATGTCTGACACCTATTTCACTGCTCGTCGCAAGTTTTATTGCAAAGAGAACCTATTCTATGTTCAAACTGCAGTCAGAAATCAGAGGGGAACAGACATCTCTGATCAATGAAATGATCGGTAACCAGAAGGTAGTACAGACATTTTCCAAAGAAGAAGATGTACAGGAACGGTTTGATGAGGTCAATGTGAGATTGCAGAGTGCATCACTTCGCGCAACATTTTTCTCATCGATTACAAACCCATCTACAAGATTTGTAAATAGTCTGGTCTATGCAGCAGTTGGTGTAACAGGTGCATTGTCAGCAATCTCCGGTCGAATTACAGTTGGACAGCTGTCCAGTCTGCTCAGTTATGCGAACCAGTATACAAAGCCATTTAATGAAATTTCCGGCGTTGTAACAGAATTACAGAATGCACTTGCTTGTGCGGCCAGAATTTTTGAACTGATCGAGGAGAAACCACAGATTCCAGAATCAGAAAATGCAGTTCATTTAGAAAATGTAACAGGAAATGTCAAGATCGAAAATGTAAACTTTTCCTATGTTCCGGATCATAAGTTGATTGAGAACTTTAATCTGGAGGTAAAACCAGGACAGAGAATTGCAATCGTTGGACCGACAGGCTGTGGAAAAACGACTATGATCAATCTGCTGATGCGTTTCTATGATGTGGACAGCGGCAGTATTCAGGTCGAAAATACAGATATTCGTGAAATGACCAGAAACAGTCTTCGTAAAGGGTTTGGTATGGTATTGCAGGATACTTGGTTAAAGACTGGAACGATCAGAGAAAATATTGTGATGGGAAAGCCAGATGCTACAGATGAACAAATTATAGAAGCAGCAAAAGCATCGCATGCACATAATTTTATCAAACGTCTGCCAAATGGATATGATACAGTGATTACAGAAGATGGTGGAAATTTGTCACAGGGGCAGAAACAGCTGCTTTGCATTACAAGGGTTATGCTGTGTAAACCACCAATGCTGATTTTGGATGAAGCAACATCTTCAATTGATACAAGAACAGAAATTCAGATTCAGAAAGCATTTGATACACTGATGGAGGGCAGAACAAGTTTTATCGTCGCACATCGACTTTCTACCATTCAGAATGCGGATGTAATTCTGGTAATGAAAGACGGCAATATTATTGAAAAAGGAAATCACAAGACGCTGCTTGCAGCAAATGGCTTCTATGCGAAGCTCTACAACAGCCAGTTTGCAGTGTAAGTGATCCCGGGAACACACAAAGATGAATGACAAAGGCAGATTGATTTCGTATTGATCATTGCAAAATGGATTTCTTATATTCCACTAAAGATCTTAAAATATTGATAAAGAATTAGTAACATAAACATAGCAAAAACATAAGGAAAAAGAAGATATTTTGGAAGTATGAATATAAAAAGGTCTGTTTCAGTCATACATTTGGGAAAGAAACTGGCTGGTCATGGCCTATGACATAAGGTGCAGGAAAATTGCAGAATATGCAGTTATCCTGCACTTTTTTTACGTAGATATTTGTTGTATGATAAAGGCATTATGAAAGAAATTGTGGATGTCATTATGAAAGGCATTGTGAATGTTATTGTAAAGTCATTGTGGATGTCATTGTAAAGACATTGCGGATGTTATTGTAAAGTCATTGTGAAAGTCATTGTAAAGGCATTGCGGATGTCATTATGAAAGGCATTATGAATGTTATCGTGAAAGACATCGCGAAAGGCATTGTGAGGTAGAAAAATAGGAAAAGGGGGTGAATCAGAGTGATTAGAGTGGCTATGGAGTCGGATACAGCAGTGATTGAGGATATTTTGCTGGATGCCGTGGAATGGATGCAGGAGAAAAATCTATCTAATCTTTGGACGAGACAGAATATAAAGTGGAAAGTTCTGTCACAATCCTATAAAATATCAGATTTTGTATTGGCATTTCGAGACCAGAAGGCAGTGGGGTGTATGGCATTGACAAAGACAGATCCTGTATACTGGCACGATGATGGAAATGGAGGATTTCTGTATATGATGGATACCGGCTTTCTTTGTACAGTTGTGATTTGGAGAATTACGTACAAGATCTGGGAAAAAGCTGAATGTGGTAAAAACTGGTACTAAGGTAACAGAAATGGCTCTATATAGGGAATATATTCAGGGCAGGCAGGAATATTTTGCTGTGCTATACTACTATTATGATAGTAGCCGTTTTAAAGCGGTAACATGTAGTAGAAAGAGGAAATACATATGGGACAAATGAAACAATCCGTTACATTGACAAGATATGGCCGGGTGGTATTATTCCTGATCGGGCTGGTCGAAGTAGCATTTATGCTGCTGATCGCAATTGGACTTGCATCGACATCGGGAATCGATTTTCTGTTCTTTACCATGCTGTTTCTGGCAGCACTGGGAATATGGCTTATGTCATATGCGCATTTTCGTTCAGCAACACTGGATACGTATACACACGTAATTACGATTCGCAGACCATGGAGAGGCGGAAAAACATTTCCTGTGGCCTACGTTTCTTATTATGACAGAACGGTCAAAACACTGTATCTATACGATGCCAGTCAGCATGAAATAGGAAGAATCTGTATTAATAATATGAAAAATGTCGAGCTTTTTATTCAGCAGCTGTGCAGAATGCGGGAAATAAAAAAGATATCTGTCAGTCACAAAAATGATACGAAACTTGCAACGCCAGCTTACAATGGCAGTATGGTCATGATCATACTCGGCTTTGTCTTTTTCTTTTGTGGTGGAATTATCCTCTGCAGTAATCCGGATATGTTGGCAACGATAATCGTGTCTGGTTTTCTGATCGTTTGCATCGGTGTCTGCGCGGGGGTGATCTACTGGCAGAAGACGCATTTCTGGTATCAGGAAGAGGGGATGCTCGTGCACCAGTGTGGAAGTGAAAATACGTACTATCTGGATCAGGATCTGCAGGATGTTATCGACTGCAGTACACAGGAAAGTAGCCGTGTCACTAGAATGCAGGTCAGCTGGAGCGGTGGAAGGAAAGCTGAATTTATACTGGATGGAAATCTTTTTAACTGGTTAGCATTAAATGGGTATACGCCAGATGAGATAAAAAAACATAGTGAAGACTATGCACAGAGGATGGAACAGGAGGAAACAAGGGCACAGGGAGAACATGCAGCGTACTCAGAAAATATGGTCATGCTTGTTCGGGTACTTTGCTGGATAATAGGAATTGTTTCCCTGTGTATGATGTTCATTGTTGGAAAAATGCAGACGACAATGAAAGAGTTTTATACAGTGATCAGTCTGATGCCAATCAGTAATATGATCCTTCCGTGTATCTTCCCTAAAATGTTTGAAATAGAAAAGCCAAAATACAGAACAAAAGACTATAAAAAAAGACATATTGCACTTCCTTTTCTCTTTTTAATGGGTGAGGCAGTCATTTATTTGCTTTTGACACCTAAAATCGAGATCAGGACAGGTGGAAAGGCTGCATTGCTTGGCGTTACCCTGTTCCTGATTCAGACCGGACTTGTGTTATTGTGTGTGCTTGTACGAAAAGGAGATAAAAGGATCGCTTTTATGCTTATCTTTACATTAATGATCTGTGCAATTGGTCAGACGGAAAGTGCAATTATAATTGGAACGGATCAGAATACAGAGCATGAATACGCAGTTGTAATGGATATGAATATAGCAAGGGGCAAATCAGACTCGTATTATCTGACGGTTAGTGGAATGGAGACATCATCGATTCGTATGGAAGTTAGCAGATCGATGTATGAAGATATGCGAATCGGTGATTCTGTAAAAATATGTAAGAATCACAGTATATTTGGAATTGAATACTGGATGCTGCATGAGTAAGTAACAGACAAGAAATGAAATAGTAAGAAATAAAATAGTAAGAAATAAGAACCAGGTACATTGAACTTGCATCCCAATCGTTAGATTTTTGATCTGACATTTGGGGGCGGTTTAGTGACCTGGTTCTTTTTTTAGAACATCCGCAGATAATAAAACGGAATGAACAATTTATTAATAATATTTACAATTGGTACGAACTGCGTCATGTTGATAAAGACCGGACAAAGAATCAGGCTGCCAAGAATCAGGACAGGCAGAAGGGATACCAGTATCATGCTCTTTGGAACGAAGAAAGTAAGCAAAATACAAAATGCTAATATTAGGATCGTATAGAGCACCATGCCGATAACTTCATGAAGCAGACCAGTCTGGACACCGCTGATATAAATGGTCAGCAGGGAGGAGCATGCAAACAAAAGTACAGGAGCCAGAATATAAAGAAAACGACTGATGTGAATAAAGGCATAGCTCATTGGTGCAAAAACTCCATTTTCACTGTCTTTAAGCCACTGAATACAGCCCAGTAGACCGGACATGAAAAGGATGACAGCCAGAATGCCCCGGACTGGAAATGCAGCTGCTGAGGATGTATCGGCAACAGATGCAAGATCGTCGCTTACTTCAGTGACATCCTGACCGAGTGTCCTGAAGTTAATATGAAAGGTGGCGGCACCATTAAGATAATAGTCATACTGTTCGCCTGCTTTTGAGATGGCATCTGCTCGGAGTTCCGAGAACAGATCGTCTTTGGCAATGTAGTTGGTCACGATATTTTTTCCATAGATGCGGAACATTTCCGAAAAAAGAATTTCGCTGGATAAGGCTGGAATCATGCCAGGTGTGGACTTTAACAGAGAGATGCATCCCTTATAGGACTTCTTGTCGAGTTTTGCGGTGAGCCCTTCAGAAAAGACATAACCGCAATCGGCATCTTTATTTAAAATATCGTTTTGTAGCTGTTCTATTGAGTCACAGAGATAAAATTCCACAGATTTCTGATTATGACTCAGGGCATTCGCAGTCTTGACGGCAAGTTCATCTTCATCTGTCAGGACAATGCCGACCCGTGGAATCGTCTGTTCCTGCATGGCAGGAATCTGCTGTGCGATCAGTGCAGTTACCGGAATTAAAATTAATAGCGCGGTAAGAGTAATGTGGTGCAATTGTCGCTTTTGCAACAGCAGAAACCAGAGTATTATTTTTTTCATAGTAAAGAATTCCCCAATCTCGTATTTATTTATCATAGTGATCATCCAATTTGATGATCGATTCAATGTTTTATAGTTGTTTTATAATCTGTATAATGGCACAGAAATTGCGCCTGCTCTTATCTGGTAGCAATTTTATCGCAAATCGCAGAAATGATGACAGCGCACAGTGCGATGAAAAGTACGGGCAGGATCGTGAGAACATTTACCTGGGCAAGCAGGATTTCCTGGCCAAGATGACTCAGATAAGTGGTCGGCATCAGTAATCCGATCGTTGCAAATGCCTTTGGAAGGAACACGGCTGGAATAATATTTCCAGATGCGAACAACATACCGACAGCGAGCAAGAACAACAGAATAACACCTGTTGATGGATGACCAGCCAGCTGGTAAATGAGAAATATAATGGCAAAGATACAGAAAATAATGCAAAACAGTGCAGTCAGATTAGCTAAATTAAGGGCAGGAATCAGAGCTGCAATTTCTTTGGATTGAATTGTGGATTTTCCAATTATCAGCAGAATAGCGAGAATCAGAAAATACAGTATGCTGACGCTGGCAATTTTACAGACGTTCTGAAACCATTGCTGAAGGCCTTCTCGTTTCAGGCACATTTGCAATGCGCCAGATTCTTTCCGGAACAGATCGAAGCAGGAGATACCGGATAGGAAGAGCAGACCAAGTAGACCGGAACACAGGTAGAACTGGGTCGTACTCAGATCACCGGTCGCAGAAACGTTCTGCTCTTTAAAGTACACACTTCGGTCAAGTGCATATGCAAAATATTCCTTATTTAATACTTTTTCTGAATGACGGATACCATCCTGAATGGAATAAATCCGACAGACATCA
Organism: uncultured bacterium; assembly: GCA_905215405.1. Classification (GTDB taxonomy): domain Bacteria; phylum Bacillota; class Clostridia; order Lachnospirales; family Lachnospiraceae; genus CAJMQE01. The sequence continues at coordinate 16,621 of CAJMQE010000009.1, read as the reverse complement.
TCTGCAGCGTAGATTCCGGCCTGTGCAGCAGCCAGATCATCGACTCCGGCAGTGACAAGGGAACGGAACAGTGCAGACTGGGAAGTGATTCCGGTTGTTGGAAGCACAATATCTGCGGGAGTATTGGTACCATTTAAAATGTGTTCTGCAAAATCATCAGGTAACAGAATGACAGCAGCGACTTCGCGGTCATCAAGTTTATCAAAGGCTTCGTCCCGGCTCATCTGTTCAAAAGTGCAGACGGTCTTGATCGAATCGATTTCACTGATGAAATCAAAGGCAAACTCGGTGTATTCATCACCATCGTCGGGAAGGACGAGGCCAACAGGCATCGGCTGAACAGAAGCGGAATCGCCCTGGCTTTTCATGATGCCCAAAGCTGCGAGAACAAGCAGAACAGCAAAAATAGCAGTTCCTGCAACGATTTTTGGTAATGACTTGCAGGCTGATTTTAATGTAAGCCTGAAGTATAAAAAATATTTAGCCATGAGACTGTGTGATCCTTTCCATTAACTTATGTCCGGTCGGTTTATCTGGAAGTTCTGTCAGGGTACCCTCTGAGAGCAAGTACATACGGTCACAGATCGCCAGTTCCCCTTCCTCGTGGCTGGTAAGAATTACAGTGCCACCATCAGCTAAATAACTTTTTAAATAATTTTTGATATCTTCCTTACACAAAATATCAAGAGATGCACCTGGTTCATCAAGAATCAGGATAGGAGGGTTCTTTGCGATGGAGCAGGCAATGCTCAGACGCTTTTTCATACCGCCGGATAATTTCTCAACGGCGTAATTTTTATAGGATGTAAGGCCGAACTTTGCAGGAATTCCTGTTTTCAGATCTTCCTTGAGATCTCGATCGGTTTCACAATACCAGAATTTCAGGTTATCGAGGACGGATAATTTATCCATCAGAGGATTCTCCTGCGGAATATATCCGATATATTTGGAAAATAATTTTGGATTGGAGACAGGATCTTCGTTGTTATAACGGATCTTGCCGGATGTTGCTTTTGCAGCACCGGATAAAATGGACAGGAGAGTTGATTTACCACAACCATTTCCACCCACGATACTGACGCACTCGCCTTTGTTGACATGGAAAGAGGCACCTTCGAGTACTTTCTTCTTTCCATAGTTTTTGTAGATGTCTGTTACCTGGATCATTTGGGTTCCTTTCTTTTATACAGCTGTTCATGTACATTTAATAATGTTACAAGTACTGCTTTTGTTGTTGTGTACGTTCATAAAAGCTGTCACAAAAATAAATGAAACTTCATTTTTGAATTCATATGAAGCAAATCATACCATACTTTGTATGAAAATCCAATTTTGTATCGGAAAACGCAATAGGAAACTGAAGACTGGTCATACTAATACCATAACAGATTGAGTCTAAAGTCACACTTTTTATTAATATCTTTCTATATGTATATTACGTACATTTCGTCTGCTATGAATAGAATCTCACTCGGCATTTTGCATAAATCTTAAAAAGGTAAAAAATGTAGTGGTAATCAATCGAAAAAAGTTGTATAATGTAATAATTGTTTAAAAAATAGTCATTTATTCACAAGGAGGTACATCAATGCCCGTTAAGTATGTATTTGTAACAGGAGGAGTTGTTTCAGGTTTAGGTAAAGGAATTACCGCTGCTTCTCTCGGACGTTTATTAAAGTCCCGTGGTTTTTCAGTCACAATGCAGAAATTCGACCCATACATTAACATAGACCCAGGTACAATGAATCCAATCCAGCATGGAGAAGTATTCGTAACTGATGATGGCGCAGAGACAGATCTTGATCTTGGTCATTATGAACGTTTCATCGACGAAAGTCTTAATAAGAATTCTAATGTAACAACTGGTAAAATCTACTGGTCTGTTCTTTCTAAGGAAAGAAGAGGAGATTTTGGAGGAGGTACTGTTCAGGTTATTCCTCATATTACAAACGAAATCAAGAGCCGTTTCTACAGAGATTATTCATCAGAAGAAACAAAAATTGCTATTATTGAAGTCGGCGGAACTGTTGGCGATATCGAAAGCCAGCCATTCCTCGAATCAATTCGTCAGTTCCAGCATGAAGTAGGACGTGAAAATGCAATTCTCATTCATGTAACACTGATTCCATATCTTTCAGCTTCAGGAGAAATGAAGACAAAACCAACACAGGCAAGTGTTAAGGAACTTCAGGGCATGGGAATTCAGCCTGATATCATTGTTTGCCGTACAGAGCATCCACTCGATGACGGAATCAAAGATAAAATCGCTTTATTCTGTAATGTTCCAAAAGATCAGGTACTTCAGAATCTTGATGTTGATATTTTATATGAAGCACCACTTGCAATGGAAGAAGAACACCTTGCACAGGTTGCTTGTAAATGTCTGAACCTTGAGTGCCCAGAACCAGATCTTGCAGAATGGAGAGCTATGTGTACAGCATGGAAGAATCCAAAGAACAAGGTAACAGTAGCACTTGTTGGTAAATACATCCAGCTTCATGATGCATATATCAGTGTTGTTGAAGCATTAAAACACGGTGGTGTTGCTAACTCAACTGATGTTACAATCAAATGGGTTGATTCTGAAACAGTAACTGCTGAAAATGCAGCTGAGATTCTTTCTGAAGTAGATGGTATCCTTGTTCCAGGTGGATTTGGTGACAGAGGTATTGAAGGAAAGATTCAGGCAATTCGCTATGCTCGTGAAAATAAGATTCCATTCCTTGGTCTTTGCCTTGGTATGCAGTTATCAATCGTAGAGTTCGCAAGAGATGTAATTGGTTATTCAGATGCACATAGTGTTGAATTAAAACCAGATACAACACATCCTGTAATTCACCTTATGCCAGATCAGGAAGGTATCGACGATATCGGCGGTACATTAAGACTTGGTTCTTATCCATGTGTTCTGGACAAGAATTCAAAAGCATATGAACTGTATCAGGAAGAAACAATTCATGAAAGACATCGTCATCGTTATGAAGTAAATAACGATTACAGAAAAGTTCTTACAGAAAATGGTATGGTACTTTCAGGTATGTCACCTGACGGAAGAATCGTAGAAATGGTCGAATTAAAAGATCATCCATGGTTCGTTGCAACTCAGGCTCATCCAGAATTGAAATCAAGACCAAACAGACCACATCCATTATTTAAAGGTTTCGTTGCAGCTTCACTTGCACACGAAAAGAATAGATAGTTTTCTGTGAAATATATTGTATTGAACAGAAACTAGTATAAGCTGGTGCCAGGTTTCATGGTATCCATATAAAAGCAGACAAAGAAGAAATCTGCCTAGAAAAATGAATTGTACCGTACGCAGATGTGGACTCCCCACATCCGGCAATCTGAGTATAATCATCTGTGTATAGTTGCTGTACGGACATGCAGTTTTTCTATTCCACAGGATTTCGGAATTTCTGATAGAGTAAGACGCTCGCCATATAAAAATGTGGCGGACGTCTTTTTTGTATGCGCTAGGGAACTTGCAGTTGTGGACTGACAGCAGTCGCATGTGCTGGAGATGACTAGAGGCGTCGAACTGATCATGCAACGAAAACACGCTTGCGCTCTGCAATCACGCAGCGGTACTAAGGCAGCAAAAGACGCAGCCTAAGTGCCGGCATGCTAGCCAAGGTTTTCTAATGCATGAAGCAGTTCGCCGCCTTACCCGAAGTGTCTCCATATCAAAGGGACGACTACTGAATGAGTGCACAACAGGAGTTCTGACGCGCAGAAGTTCGCATGTGCTGGAGATGACTAGAGGCGTCGAACTGATCATGCAACGAAAACACGCTTGCGCTCTGCAATCACGCAGCGGTACTAAGGCAGCAAAAGACGCAGCCTAAGTGCCGGCGTGCTAGCCAAGGTTTTCTAATGCATGAAGCAGTTCGCCGCCTTATTCGAAGTGTCTCCATATCAAAGGTACGACGGCTGAATGAGTGCACAACAGGAGTTCTGACGCGCAGAAGTGTTGCATGTGCTGGAGATGACTAGAGGCGTCGAACTGATCATGCAACGAAAACACGCTTGCGCTCTGCAATCACGCAGCGGTACTAAGGCAGCAAAAGACGCAGCCTAAGTGCCGGCGTGCTAGCCAAGGTTTTCTAATGCATGAGGCAGTTCGCCGCCTTATTCAAAGTGTCTCCATAACAAAAGGGGCGACGGCTGAATGAGAGCACAACAGGAGTTCTGACGCGCAGAAGTGTTGCATGTGCTGGAGATGACTAAGAGTCGTCGAACTGATCATGCAACGAAAACACGCTTGCGCTCTGCAATCACGCAGCGGTACTAAGGCAGCAAAAGACGCAGCCTAAGTGCCGGCGTGCTAGCCAAGGTTTTCTAATGCATGAGGCAGTTCGCCGCCTTATTCAAAGTGTCTCCATAACAAAAGGGGCGACGGCTGAATGAGAGCACAACAGGAGTTCTGACGCGCAGAAGTGTTGCATGTGCTGGAGATGACTAAGAGTCGTCGAACTGATCATGCAACGAAAACACGCTTGCGCTCTGCAATCACGAAGCGGTACTAAGGCAGCAAAAGACGCCGCCTAAGTACCGGCATGCTGGAGATTGCTAGGAGTCGTCGAACCAATAACCAAACATGCAACGTGAACCGATCCAGCCCATATTCAAAAGCCATATCACCAGCCCCGCGCATTTTCTGCGAGCAATGTTGGCAGAGCTAGCGCTCTGCCAACGAGCCGAGCACCGCACTCCAACAGAGGTGGGAAACAGGTGGCGCAGGCCGGAAGCAAAAGAAAACCTTTGCAGGGGCGCCGGTCCCCGGACTGCGTTCTTTGCAGTCCGAGGTACCGCTGCGTCTCTGCAGAGCGAAAGCGTGTTTTCGTTGATTCCGTCCTGTGCCACCGTCTCCTCCTCCCTCATAACTCTAAAATAATTATTAACACCGCTAAATTTCCATTAAAAATGTTGATTTTATTTGTATTTATCTCTATAATGATTGGTGTCATTCAATGTGATTACGGAGCTGACTTAACAAAAAAATGAGACAGATAATTTATGATGACTCGACAAAAAAACACAAAATCTTACAAGAAAATATCAAAAATGGGCTAGGAATTATTGTAAATTGTAAATGCGAGTAATATCGAAATTCGCGGTTATCATAATAGAGTAGAAAAGTTGTCATAAGTCAGATTCCTTCATACATAGAATATGCAGGTATTTCAGATACAAAGCTGGGCTCATCAGCAGATGAACCTGGTGAAGTGCGCTTCGTAACAGACAGCACATGGGTACTAGGAAAAAAGAAAGAGGTGACGAAATGGATAATAACGGAGGTAACAGAAATCCAAATAATCAGAATCGAAATGGAGATAAAAAGGGGCCGAAGTTCAATCAGACAGCAGTAGTTCTGATTATTGCTGTACTGCTTGCATTTATTGGACTGAACATGCTAAGCAGCATGGTAAAGAGTGCAACATACAAAGAAATTCCATACAATCAGTTCCTTGATATGGTAAATAATGATCAGGTAGTTTCAGTATCATTTGAATCAGATCGAATTGTAATTGAGCCTGTACAGGAAGAAACAGTGCTTGGTAACATTAAATATACGTATTATACAGGACTTTTAAATGATGATGAGATCCTTCCGTTACTGGAGGATAAAGGAATTGAATTCAAAGGATATATTCCAGATAAGAGTTCATCTGTAATCGATTTTATTCTTTTTTATATTCTTCCAATCCTGATCGCTTACCTTCTTTTTGGTTTTATATACAAAAAGATATCAAAAGGTGGCGGCATGATGGGCGGCATGGGCGTTGGCAAGAGTACGGCTAAGGTCTATGTACAGAAAGAAACAGGTGTTACATTTAAAGATGTAGCTGGACAGGATGAATCCAAAGAATCCCTTACGGAAATTGTGGATTTCCTGCATAACCCTGAAAAGTATGCCAACATTGGTGCAAAACTTCCAAAGGGAGCACTTCTTGTCGGCCCTCCAGGTACAGGTAAGACATTACTTGCAAAAGCGGTAGCCGGAGAAGCAAAAGTTCCATTTTTCTCACTGTCAGGTTCTGACTTTGTTGAAATGTTCGTAGGTGTTGGTGCATCTCGAGTAAGAGATTTGTTCAAACAGGCACAACAGTCTGCGCCATGTATTATTTTTATCGATGAAATTGATGCGATCGGTAAGAGTAGAGATTCCCGTTATGGCGGTGGAAATGATGAACGTGAGCAGACATTGAACCAGCTGCTTTCAGAAATGGACGGATTCGATTCTTCCAAGGGCCTTTTCATTCTGGCTGCAACAAACAGACCGGAAGTACTGGATAAGGCACTTTTAAGACCAGGTCGTCTGGACAGAAGAATTATTGTTGATAAACCAGACCTGAAAGGTCGTGTCGATACATTAAAGGTTCATTCTAAGGGTGTACTTATGGATGATACCGTTGATCTTGATGCAATTGCACTTGCAACAAGTGGTGCAGTAGGATCTGATCTTGCGAATATGATCAATGAAGCTGCAATCAATGCTGTAAAACATGGAAGAAAATATGTCTCACAGGCAGATCTTTTTGAATCAGTTGAAGTGGTTATAGCAGGTAAAGAAAAGAAAGATAGAATTCTTGGAAAAGAAGAGAAACAGACAGTTGCTTACCATGAAGTTGGTCATGCATTGATCACAGCATTAAAGAAAAATGCAGAGCCTGTACAGAAGATCACAATTGTACCTAGAACAATGGGATCTCTCGGATATGTTATGCAGGTACCTGAAGAAGAAAAGTATCTGATGACAAAGGACGAAATGTTATCAAGACTTGTTACATTACTGGGCGGTCGTGCTGCAGAAGAAGTAGTATTTGATACAGTAACAACAGGTGCATCCAATGATATTGAAAAAGCTACTAAGATGGCAAGAGCGATGATCACACAGTATGGTATGTCAGAAAAATTCGGTCTGATGAGTCTTGAAACAGTTGAGAATAAATATCTCGATGGTACAGCAAGACTTAACTGTAGTGACAGCACCGCAGCTGAAATTGATAATGAAGTAAAGGAACTGCTTAAGAAATGTTTTGAAGAAGCAGTACAGCTCCTTACAGAAAATAGAGAAATCCTTGATAAGATTGCAGAATATCTGTATGAAGAAGAAACAATTACAGGTAAGCAGTTCATGAAGATTTTCAATGAAGTCAAAGGAATTACTCCAGAAGAGACGGAAGAAGAGACGGAAGAAGATCAGGAAGGAATCGCACAGATTTCAGGTACAGATGAATCTGCAAAGACAGAAGAGTTTGTTAATGCAATTCCAGATGAAGAGGAAGAAGCAGAAAACGAGAAAAGTACAGAAGCAGATAATAAGACAACTGTAGCAACAGAGGCTAATGTGGAAAAGAAAACAGATACACAGGTGCAGTCTGAAACAGATGCGGATCACAAGTCTGAAGAATAATCCAGTTGGAATACTTTGTAATCTAAATTTAAATAAAAAAATAACTTTATGAGAAAGTTCCATAAAAACGTGAGAAATGGTTACATCAGATTCCTGGTGTAATCATTTTTCATATATTGGAAAGCTTTTAGTGCAAGAATGATGTATAATAAATGGTAGACAGGCAACTGTCAATGAAACATGCACATGTGAGCAATAGTTGATAGATACTAGTGATAATAGTAGCTTCAATAGAAACGAAAACAAGAAGAGAACATACGGATTGCTCAATAGGAATGGTATCAGAATGAAACATATAGATATAGAAACATACATACACAAATAATAAGTACAGAACAACAAAGGTAACAGATTTATAACAGATTTAATGGAGATAACAAATGTTTAATATCGAGGAAGAATTAAAGAAACTGCCGGGTAAGCCTGGCGTATATATTATGCATGATAAACTGGATACGATCATTTATGTGGGAAAGGCAATCAGCCTAAAGAACAGAGTCAGACAGTATTTCCAGAGTAGCCGGAATCTGACGGTAAAGATTCAACACATGGTCTCTCACATTGATCATTTTGAATATATTATTACAGATTCAGAGTTGGAAGCACTGGTCCTGGAGAGTAATCTGATCAAGGAGCACAGTCCAAAGTACAATACAATGTTAAAGGATGACAAGTCCTATCCATTTATTAGAATAACGGTAAATGAAGATTTCCCAAGAGTGCAGTTCGCACGAAGAATGAAAAAGGACAAGTGTAAATATTTTGGCCCTTATACCAGCTCTGCAGCGGTAAAAGATGCCATTGAACTACTATGTAAGCTTTATAAGATTCGTACCTGTAATCGTGTGCTCCCCAAAGATACCTGCAAAGAACGTCCATGTCTGAATTACCATATCAAACAGTGTACAGCACCATGCCAGGGGTATATATCTAAGGACGAATATAAGAAATCCATCAAAAAGGTCATCGATTTTCTGAATGGAAATTATGCGGATATCTTAAATGATCTGACAGAAAAAATGCAGGCTGCATCTGAAAAAATGGAATATGAAGAAGCAATGGAATACAGGGACCTGATCAAAAGTGTTAAACAGGTCGTACAGCATCAGAAGATTACGGACAGTGATATGGAGGATAAGGATGTTATTGCCTGTGATATGGATGGAAATGATGCGGTTGTACAGGTATTCTTTGTACGACAGGGTAAGATGCTTGGCAGAGAACATTTCCATATGAATGTGGCAGTCGGAGATACCAGAAGTGAGATTATATCACAGTTCATGAAACAGTACTATGGAGGAACACCATTTATTCCAGCGAAGATCCTTTTGCAGGTCGATATTGAAGATAATGAAGTAATCAGCAAATGGCTGAGTGAGCGAAGAGGTCAGAAAGTAACGATCTATGAACCACAGAAGGGAACGAAGGAAAAACTGGTCGAATTGGCATTTAAGAATGCAGCCCAGGTATTGAAGGAAGACGGCGAACGAATCAAGAGAGAACATATGCGTACGATCGGTGCAATGCAGGAAATTGCTGACCTACTCGATATGGAGAAGATCCGACGTGTGGAAGCATATGATATATCCAATACCAATGGTATTGAATCCGTAGGTTCCATGATTGTTTTTGAAGAGGGAAAACCTAAGAAAAATGACTATAGAAAGTTCAAGATCCGAACGGTAAAAGGACCGGATGATTATAAGAGTATGAAAGAAGTACTGACCAGACGATTTGAGCGAGGCATACAGGAAAACAGAGATCATGTAGGAGAGGATGGTTCAATTGTCAAAGGCTCTGGATTTAATGTTTATCCTGATTTGATCATGATGGATGGTGGTCGTGGACAGGTCAATATTGCATTGTCAGTATTAGATGCCCTGCATTTGAATATTCCAGTGTGTGGTATGGTAAAGGATGATAACCATAGAACCAGAGGCTTGTATTTCAATAATGTGGAGATCCCGATCAGTCACAATAGTGAAGGGTTCAAGTTGATCACAAGGGTCCAGGATGAGGCACATAGGTTCGCAATTGAATATCACAGAAGTCTGCGTAGTAAGCTTCAGGTCAAATCAGTACTGGATGATATCGAGGGAATCGGTCCGGCAAGAAGAAAAGCATTAATGAAACATTTTATGGAAATAACAGCAATCAAAAATGCATCAGTGGATGATCTGATGGATGTGGAAGGAATCACGGAACAGGTGGCTCAAAATATCTATAACTTCTTCCATTAAAACAGCATTTGTGATATATTAAGAAGATACAATGGTATTATAATTACAGCGATTCATGCACTATCATAGAAAGTGTAAGAGAAGGCTTTTTTGCATGGCGTTGGGAGTGGAAAAAGGAGATTTTGCGTATGGCCTCATCAGAAAAAGTAAGATTAAGCAAAGTAATTGAAAAGATGCATCTGGAGAACAGAACACCTCAGATTTCGACAAAAAATATATGGCTTCATATTCCGGAAGTCAACAGACCGGCGTTACAGCTGACAGGATTTTATGATCATTTTGATAACGATCGGATTCAGATCATTGGATATGTAGAACAGGCTTACCTGGATTCTCTTTCCAAAGAGACCAGACTGGAGCGTTATACACAGCTGCTTTCCAGTAATATTCCATGCGTAGTATTCTGCAGAGATATGGAACCAGAAGAAGAACTTCTGGAAATCGCTTTAAAATACGGAATTCCAATCTTAAAGACAAAGAAGACAACTTCTTCCTTTATGGCAGAAGTCATCAGATGGCTCAAAGTACAGCTCGCACCTTGCATTGTTATCCATGGTGTATTGGTCGATGTATATGGCGAAGGTGTACTGATTACAGGTGAAAGTGGTATTGGTAAGAGTGAAGCTGCACTGGAGCTGATCAAAAGAGGACATCGTTTGGTAACGGATGATGCAGTAGAGATCCGTAAGGTCAGTGATGCTACATTGATCGGTACAGCACCAGGTGTGACAAAATATTTCATCGAATTAAGGGGAATCGGAATTATTGATGTCAAAACACTGTTCGGTGTTGAAAGTGTAAAAGAGACACAGCAGATCGATATGGTCATTAAGCTGGAAGACTGGAATAAGGAAAAAGAATATGACAGACTTGGTCTTGAAGAAGAATATATCGAATATCTTGGTAACAAGGTAGTGTGTCATTCACTTCCTATCAGACCTGGCCGTAATCTTGCTGTTATTGTTGAATCAGCAGCGGTCAATCACAGACAGAAGAAAATGGGTTATAATGCAGCCAAAGAGTTATACAAACGTGTTCAGGAGAATCTCATGAGGGGGAATGATGAGGATGATGACGAGGAAATTGACGACGGATTTGCAGACACAGACGCATAAATTCTGTTTTGGAGTCGATCTTGGCGGCACGACCGTCAAAATCGGTCTTCTTGATATGGAAGGAACGATGATCGAGAAATACCAGATTCCTACGAGAAAAGAGGAAAATGGTAAATACATCATTGGAGATATTCTGGATAAGATTCAGACAGTCATGCAAGAAAAGTCGATTACAAAAGCGGAAGTTGCTGGCATTGGAATAGGGGTACCAGGGGCAGTGACGGAACAAGGAATTGTCAATCGGTGCATTAATCTTGGTTGGGATGTCATAGATGTGGAAAAGATCATGGAACAAAAGTCCGGACTACAGGTGAAAGTTGGAAATGATGCCAATATGGCAGCTCTCGGAGAATACTGGAAGGGTGGCGCACAGGGCTACACAAGTATGGTATTTATAACGGTTGGAACTGGCATTGGTGGCGGTGTTATTCTGAACGGAAGACCTGTATTTGGTAAAAACGGCGCCGCAGCAGAACTTGGTCATATGCCTATGGTAGATGATGAAGAGGAGTATTGTAATTGCGGCAAAAAAGGATGTCTTGAGCAGGTTGCCTCAGCAACAGGCATAGTCAGAACTGCCAGGAGAATTCTGAAACAGACAGGGCTTGAATCTTCTTTGCAGAAGACAGGAACTACAGACTTTACAGCAAAAGATGTATTTGATGAGGCAAAAAAAGGCGATAAGGTGGCAGCACAGACGGTTGAACTGGTAAGCAGTTATCTTGGCAGAGCACTGGCTGATGCAGCATGCATGTTTGACCCGGAGTGCTTTATCATCGGTGGTGGCGTTTCAGCCGCAGGTACATATTTTATAGATAAGATTACTGCTTATTACAGGCAATATGCATTTCATGCAAGTAAGGACACCAGAATTATACAGGCCAGACTTGGAAATGATGCAGGAATGTATGGAAGTGCAAAATTATTGCTGAACGCAGTGCAAAATTAGATTTAAAGGCAGGAATGGAGAAAAAATGCAGGAAATGCGAAGCAAGCTTGAATATATTGTTGGAAATGAAAATGTGCTGACAGGAGAGCCAATGGCAAAGCATACAACATTCAGGGTAGGTGGTCCGGCGGACTATTTTGTAACACCTGAAACGGAAGCGCAGCTTAGAGATGTGATGCGGGTATGCCGAGAAGAACAGGTACCGTATTTTGTAATGGGCAATGGCAGTAATCTGTTGGTAAGTGATGAAGGGTATAGGGGCATTATCATTCAACTATATGACAAATTTAATAAAATAGAATATTTTCAGAATTCCTCTGCTGATATGAGCCAGTGTGGACCGACCGGAGCGAAAGCAGATGGTGCAGAAACAGAGACTCATTATTGTGTCGTAAAAGCACAGGCAGGAGTTATGCTCGGAAAACTTGGAAATGAACTGGCTAAAAAAGGTGTTACTGGATTTGAATTCGCAACAGGAATTCCTGGAACGGTCGGAGGCGCAGTCAGAATGAATGCAGGTGCATATGGTGGAGAGATGAAGGATATTCTTGCATGTGCAACGGTAATGGATGAAAACGGACTGTTTTCAGAAATGACAGCAGAAGAACTGGAACTGGGCTATAGAACCAGCAATATTGTAAAAAATAAATATACTGTCGTTGCAGCAACTTTCCGCCTTGCTTATGGTGATAAGGAGACTGTACAGAAAACAATTGCAGATCTGGCTGGAAAAAGACGGGAAAAACAACCGCTGGAGTATCCTAGTGCAGGCAGTACATTTAAACGACCTGAGGGACATTTCGCTGGTCAGTTGATTCAGGAAGCTGGAATGAAGGGGTATAGTGTTGGCGGCGCGCAGGTATCAGAAAAACACGCAGGATTTGTCATTAATAAAGGAAATGCGACAGCAGCCGACATTATCCGATTGACAGATGATGTTAAAATGAAAGTAAAAGAAATGTCCGGTGTCGAACTGGAGCTGGAAGTTCGAAAACTGGGTTTTTAACTTGTTAAATAAGAGAAAATGTTAAGCAGCTCAGTGTGTACTTAGCATTTCGCGATTGTGTTTAAATGCAGGGAGTTTGAAATGAAGATTGTAATTGTTACTGGAATGTCTGGAGCGGGAAAGACAACTGCATTAAGGGTTTTGGAGGATGCTGGTTATTATTGTGTTGATAATATGCCGATTTCACTTGTTATCAAATTCGCAGAACTTGCAGCTGTTCAGGAGGATGGAAATCCCAATATCGCTTTGGGCGTGGATATCAGAAATGGTAACGCACTTGGAGAACTGGCAGCAGTACTGGATGAAATGACAGAGAGACATTATCTCTATAAGATCCTTTTTCTGGATGCCAGTGACGATGTGCTGATTAAACGTTATAAAGAAACAAGAAGGGTTCATCCACTTGCAAAAGAGGAGCGGGTGGACAAAGGAATTACAGAAGAGAGAGCACAGCTTGATTTTCTGAAAAAACAGGCAGATTATATTATTGATACGAGCCAGCTCCTGACGCGAGAACTTAAGCAGGAATTGGAAAAGATTTTTGTGCTGGATAAAAAATATGCAAATCTTTTTATTTCGATTCTGTCCTTCGGATTTAAATATGGAATTCCAAGCGATGCAGATCTTGTTTTTGATGTTCGTTTTCTTCCTAATCCATACTATGTGGATGGACTACGTAATCTGACAGGAAATGACAAAGAAATACAGGATTATGTAATGGGATTTGAAGCGACTAGAACATTTCTTACAAAGCTGGAAGATATGATTCGGTTTTTGATTCCAAATTATGTGCTGGAGGGAAAGAACAGTCTGGTTATTGCGATTGGCTGTACAGGTGGCAAGCATCGTTCAGTAACGCTTGCCAATGCACTTTTTAACAGAATTCAGGATATGGAATATGGAATAAAGCTGGAACACAGGGATATCGATAAAGATGCAATCAGAAAGAAGTAGGTAATATATATGTCATTTTCAGCAGAGGTAAAAGACGAACTTTCAAGACATATCAGTAGTGCAAGACATTGTCAGATTGCAGAGATCGCAGCGATGACAGCGATGTGTGGTGAGATAATTCAACATGAAAATGGTGAGTTTTCAATCAAATTAAGCACAGAAAACGAATCTGTTGTAAGAAAGTACTTTACATTATTAGAAAAAACATTTAATATATATGCAGAAAATCATCATAACTACGATGATATAAAAAAAGGCTCTACATACACAATACATATTGATGATCAGGATACTTGTATCAGGATTTTACAGACGCTGAAGCTCTATGAGAATCATACTTATTCAGAGCAGGATGAACTTGTAAATCCGATTCTGATTCAGCAGACATGCTGTAGAAGAACATTTATCAGGGGTGCATTTCTTGCATCAGGTTCCATCAGTGACCCGAAGAAGTTCTACCACTTCGAGATCGTATGTACGAGTCAGAAGAAGGCTGAACAGTTAAGAGACGTTATCAATTCTTTTGATGTGGATTCCAAGATTATACAGCGTAAGAAGTACTTTGTTGTGTATATTAAAGAAGGGACACATATCGTTGATATTCTTAACATTATGGAAGCTCATGTATCGCTGATGCAGCTTGAGAATGTAAGAATTCTCAAAGAAATGCGGAATTCGGTCAACCGGCAGGTCAATTGCGAAACAGCGAACTTGAACAAAACGGTAGAAGCTGCCGTAAAGCAAAGTAGAGATATTGAGTATATCAGGGACACCATTGGGTTAGACGGCTTGAAGGCTGGACTGAAGGAAGTGGCTTATGCACGACTGGAGAATCCCGACATGAACCTAAAGGATTTGGGAATGCTGTTGTCACCACCGGTAGGAAAGTCCGGAGTGAATCACAGACTTCGAAAGTTGAGTGAAATGGCGGAACATCTGAGAGATACCAGGGAGGATTATCAAAAATGATTACAAGAAATATTAAAGTTGGAGTTAAGGAATTAGATGCAAGACCTACAGCAATGCTTGTACAGATTGCGAGCCAGTATGACAGTTCAATTCATGTGATTAGTGAGGCTAGTAAATTTAACGCAAAGAGCATCATGGGCATGATGGCACTTGGACTGAAAAAAGGTGGAGAAATTACTGTAACTGCTGACGGATCAGATGAACAGGAAGCAGTTGAGAGTATTGAAAAGTACTTAACTGGCCAGGAATAGAGTCTGTTAGTCAAAGATTTATGACAGCCGGTACAATAAATATAGGATAGAACATACAGACGATATCTATTGATTGAATCATTGATAGTTTTAAACGATTATAAAACCCCGGAAGTAAATTGCACTTCCGGGGTTTTATTCGTATTTTACAGGCAGGATTGCAGTTAGAGGTGAATGGAATGGACAATGAAAATTATGAGAAAAGAAATGCTGCAGGTGAGGAAATGACTGCAGAAGACAAGGCAAATGCAAAGTTTATTATGATGACGGAAACAAAAATTGAGCCACTTGTTCTTAGACTTGCGATTCCTACGATTATAAGTATGCTGATTACATCAATTTATAACATGGCAGATACATACTTTGTAGGAAAAATCAACACAAGTGCAACAGGAGCAGTCGGTATCGTATTTTCACTGATGGCAGTAATTCAAGCGATTGGCTTTTTCTTTGGGCATGGATCTGGAAATTTTATTTCAAGAAAACTAGGTGAAAAAGAATTTGAAATTGCGGATAGAATGGCATCAATTGGGTTCTTCAGCGCATTGTTTGGGGGCTGTCTGATCACAATATTTGGTTTTATTTTTATGCACCCATTGGCAAGAATGCTCGGTGCAACAGATACAATTATGCCATATGCATGTGATTATATGCGTTTTATTCTTCTTGGGGCACCTTATATGACTGCTTCTTTGGTGCTCAATAACCAGATGCGTTTTCAGGGAAATGCGTTTTATGCGATGATTGGAATCACAACAGGCGGCATTTTAAATATTGCATTGGATCCGATTTTTATTTTTGGCTTTGGACTAGGAACATCCGGAGCTGCACTGGCGACAATTATCAGTCAGTTCGTAAGTTTCTGCCTTTTATTACATGGAACAAGAAAAAAAGGTATTCCGGTACATATAAAGAATTTTCGCCCGACACCAGCATTTTTTAAGGAAATTGTCCGTGGCGGACTGCCATCTCTTGCAAGACAAGGATGCGGAAGTATTGCTACGATCTGCCTGAACCAGACAGCTGGAATCTATGGAGACGCAGCTATCGCAGCTATGTCGATCGTGACCAGAATCATGATGTTCGCTTCCTCAGCAATGATCGGATTTGGACAGGGCTTCCAGCCTGTTTGCGGATTTAACTATGGGGCAAAAAAATTTGATCGAGTTCGAAAGGCATTCTGGTTCTGCGTAAAGTCCTCTTTTGTTGTTTTGTTAGCGATTTCTATTACGGGCATTGCATTTGCACCGCAGATCATTGAACTGTTCAGAAAAGGGGATCCAGACGTTGTAGCAATTGGAAGCATAGCATTGCGCCTGCAGTGTATATCCTTCCCATTTACGGGATTTGTTGTTCTTTGCAATATGATGGCGCAGACAATAGGAAAAGCGGTCAAAGCAACGACCCTGGCACTATCCAGACAGTTCCTGTTCTTCGTACCAGCACTGTTTTTATTATCAGGTATATTCGGTCTGACAGGAATTGAATGGAGCCAGGCAGTAGCGGATTGGTGTTCTCTGGCATTATCTGTACCAATTGGATTCAGCATATTAAGAGAAATGAAAGAATAATGTGAAAAATGTCTGTTTATGCTCATATATGTCTTTTTATGCAGATTGGTTGAAAGTAGTAGTGGGAAGAGTATAATTATTCTTATAAATATATGAGGAGCTTCCTGTATACTTTAAAGAGTAAAGGAATTGACCAAAAAGAATAC
>CAJMQE010000008.1 GCA_905215405.1 uncultured bacterium | reverse complement strand
CGTACGGTTCAATGAGAGGGAAATAATGCTAGCCATTATTTCTCTACTCTATTTTACAGATAAATTATATGATATAGCTGGTGAATACCTTAAATTTTCATAAGTATCTTTATACTAATTTAATATTATTTAATGACATTTTACGCCTTTTCGAGGTAAATTATGTTACAATCAGAGCATAGAAGGTCGAAGAGAAACGACTAGATGAATTCTATATTTATGAGGAAAGAGCTGCATTGCAATAAGTTGTAGCAAAGCAATAAATATAGTAGCAAAAAATATTACTGCGGGTATAGTGCCTAAATCGAATTGAGAAATATAGATAACAGGGACCACGAGTGTCAGGAAATATAGTCACTATAGAGTGCAGGTGTCGGAGATCATAGATACTGTAGAACCTTGTTGTCAGAAAACAATGATATCATGGAACCTAGGTATTGGAAAACACAGACACTATAGAACACAGTTGTTAGTAAAAAACATCAGGTAAACTGAATATCAATAACATGAAACAGTGTCTGCCGGGTTTGGCACAGACACGGAAACAGAGGGCTTTATGAAGTTAAGAACAAAACTGAAAATATCTTTTTGTATTCTGATCGTTCTGCCAATTCTGCTTTGCTGTGTGATTATTTCCATGTTGGTAAAATTGCAGGCAAGGAGTATTAGTGAAGATTATCAGGTTGAGAATATGTCAGTGATTGGAACGATTTATACGCCAATTACTTTTTTGAGTCAGATCACGAATACTGTTTATAGTGATATGATTGCGACTATGGAGGATAATCCGAACGTCCTTAATAATAAGACATATTTAAATGAACTTTCAGGTGAACTAAAAGAGCGCCTGTCATCGCTGATTGTTAGAAAGAACGGAACTATAATGTATTCCAGTTCGTCAATGCAGGATGATGAACTCTGCGAAATGCTTCCAGCATATGGAGATCTGCGTAATAACACAGAAACAGGATCGTTTTATGGTGGGGATTACCAGAGTCTGATCAAGCAGATCGATTTTAAAGATGGCGCGGGCAATTACTATAGTGTTTCCATTGTAACGTCGGTTACACAGATGCTTCCACAGATCAAGCTGTTCATATCGGAAGGGATTCTGGCAATTGTGCTTGTTCTTTTTTCAACGAGTGCTATACTGATGATGTGGATCTATCGTTCGGTTATCAGACCTCTTGCAAGATTGAAGCTGGCAACCCAGAATATTAAAGAAGGCAATCTCGATTTTGAACTTCCAATAGAAGGAAAGGATGAGATCTGTGATCTTTGCAGGGATTTCGAAGAAATGCGTGTGATCCTTAAGGCTTCAGCTGAAGATAAAGTGAGATCTGATCAGGAGGAAAAAGAGCTGATCAGAAACATTTCACATGATCTGAAGACACCATTGACGGCAATTAAGGGATATGTAGAAGGTCTGATGGATGGTGTTGCGGTTACAGAGGAAAAACAGGAAAAATATCTTAAGACTATTTTTAATAAAGTAAATGATATGGACAGGCTGATCAATGAGCTGACTATTTATTCAAGAATCGATACAAATAGGATTCCATACACATTTAAGAAAATTGATGTAACAGATTATTTTGATGATTGTTGTTATGAAATCGGTGTGGAACTGGAGTCCAAAGGATTTGAACTGGAATATATCAATCATATCAGACATCCATTGATGATCGTTGCGGATGCCGAACAGCTGAAACGTGTAATTAATAATATTGTAAGTAATTCCATTAAATATGCGGCAGATCGAAAAGGACATATTACAATTGAACTTTTTGAAGAACAGTCTTATGCATATGTAAAGATTGGAGATAATGGAAAGGGAATTGGTAAAGAAGATCTTGCACATATATTTGACCGGTTCTATCGGGCTGATTCTTCTAGAAACTCCAAACAGGGAGGCAGTGGGATTGGTCTTGCAATCGTTAAGAAGATCATTGATGATCATGGCGGGAAAATATGGGCGACCAGCGAAGTGGATGTCGGTACGACCATGCATTTAAAATTGAAAAAGTATTGTGAAGATGAGCCACAGGAACAAAAGAGAGCAATTGAAGAAGCGGACATTGTTCCCGATAAAAAAGATTCTCGGAAATTAAAGTGGGATGTAAAAAAGCGGGATAACAGAAAAAGTGGCAAGACAGACCAGAACAAAGAATCCAAAAAAGATTCTGTAAAAAACAAGGACAATGCAGATTCGAATATAGACAATATAACCGATACAGACAAAGAAAATTTTATGAAAAATGAGAAAGAAAGCATCTCATCAAGTGAAAATAAAGATAGTTAACACCGTCAGAGATACAGCTGACACAGATAAAGATCAAGTAGGATAGAGAAAAGACGGAGGTAATGTATGAGCAAAGTATTAATTATTGAGGATGAAGAGAGTATTGCAGAATTAGAGAAAGATTATCTTGAGTTAAGTGATTTCGAAGTACGTTGTGAAAAAGATGGTACATCAGGACTCGCAACAGCACTTGCTGAAAATTTTGATATTATTATTCTAGATCTGATGCTTCCAGGAATTGATGGATTTGAAATTTGCAAACGTGTCAGAGAAGTGAAAAATACACCGATTATCATGGTCAGTGCAAAGAAGGAAGACATCGATAAAATCAGAGGCCTTGGTGTAGGTGCGGATGACTATATGACAAAACCTTTCAGCCCAAGTGAACTGGTTGCCAGAGTAAAGGCACATCTTGCAAGGTATGAAAGACTGGTAAGTTCCAGCAAGGTTGAAAATGATGTTATTGAGATCCGTGGTATTAAAATTGATAAAACGGCTCGTCGTGTCTTTGTCAATGGAGAAGAAAAAGTATTTACAACAAAGGAATTTGATCTCTTGACATTCCTTGCAGAAAATCCGAACCGTGTTTATACCAAAGATGAATTATTCCGTGAAATCTGGGATATGGAATCTATCGGAGATATCGCAACTGTAACAGTTCATATTAAGAAGATCAGAGAAAAGATCGAATTCGATACTTCAAAGCCACAATACATCGAAACAATCTGGGGAGTAGGCTACCGCTTTAAGATGTAATTCAGTCCCAGATTGTTTTACAATCCTGGGGAGTAGGCTACAGATTTAAGATGTAATTCGGTCCCAGATTGTTTTACAATCCTGGGGAGTAGACTGTAGATTTAAATGTAATTCAGTCTCAGAGTTTATAAAAAACATGAGTTAAGGAAATGAATCATGAAAACAGGTTATGAAATTATATATGAAGATAAGGAAATGCTGGTCTGCAGTAAGCCGGCAGGAATGCTGGCACAGAGTGGTAAGTCATTTGACGTTGATCTGGTCAGTGCGCTGATGACGTATCGCAGAAAAAAAGGTGAAGATGCCTATATTGCAGTTATTAACAGGCTGGACAGACCAGTCAGCGGGCTTATGGTATTTGCGAAGAACAGCAAGAGTGCGGCAAAGCTCAGTAAAATGTTGCAGCAGGATACATTTAATAAACAGTACTATGCAGTGATTTGTGGAAAACCAGACCAGAAAACAGGCACATTTGTGGATTATCTTCTAAAAGATGCAAAATCCAATACTTCCAAAGTTGTGAACCAGGAGGTAAAGGGAGCGAAGCGATGTGAATTAACCTATGAAACCATTGACGAGATATTTGATGAGGAGACAGGTAAGAATTTATCACTGGTAAGAATTCATTTGATAACCGGTCGCCATCATCAGATTCGTGTTCAGTTCGCAGCAAGAAATCTTGCGTTGGCTGGGGATGGAAAGTATGGCGGAGAGGAAGCCCTGAAGGCGAAGGACAGAAGTATTGCACTTTGTGCCTATTCGCTTGATATTCAGGACAGGCACTATGAAATTAAGCCAGAAGGCGAGTTCTTTGGTCGTTTTGTAGATTTATGTATAGGAAACGAATAACTGGAAAATACTATTCCTAAATAAAGGAAAGTGGAGTGTTATTCAGTGGGCAGATTGCAGAATCAGCAGGTCAGAAATAAATTAATTATGTTACTAGGCAGTATAGGAGTTATAGCAGGAGTATATTTTTTCTTTCGATGTATTTTCCCGCTCATAGCTCCTTTTGTATTGGCGTTTTTACTGGCCTATGCAATTGAAAAACCGGTCAGGGGAATTGCAGATAAGTATTTCCGTGGAAATACCATTCTTGTTTCATCGGTGATCGTCACATTGTTGTCACTGATTATTTTTGGGTTGCTGGTGCTGCTTGGATACCGCATTTTTCAGGAAGTTCAGGCATTTATCGGGCAGTTCGACTATTATACAGATATGGCAAATGTTAAACTTAGCCGAGGGTGTGCACTGATCGACAGTTGGTTTCATATGAAAAATGGCGCAACAATTGGGTTTATCAATAATAACTTTGATGGAATTATGGAACAGATAAAGGTCAAAGCATTGCCAGCAATCATGGGAGGTTCCATACCAATTGCAACAAAGATGATTACCTGGTTCACGCTCTTTTTTATAATGTTGATGTCGGCAATTTATTTAAGTAAAGAACTGGATGCAATTCGTGCATGGAGAGACAAATCCATGTTTTCGAGAGAAGTATGGTTGCTGACAGATCGTATCGGCAAACTGGGAAGGGTCTATTATAAGATACAATTGCTGATCATGGCGCTGACAGCAGTGATCTGCATCATTGGATTATTTCTGATCGGAAATCCCTATGCAATCGTGCTAGGTATCATAATCGGTATTTTGGATGCACTGCCGCTTTTTGGAACAGGAACTGTACTGATTCCATGGAGTGTCATCATGCTGATCTCCGGACATTTTCTGCATGCGGCCGTTCTATTTACACTTTATGTGCTCACATATTTTCTTAGAGAGATACTTGAGAGCAAATGCATGGGGGATAAACTGGGAATTGCACCAATTACAATGATGCTTGTGATCTATGTCGGTCTGGTCTGTTATGGATTATGGGGATTTATCCTGGGACCGGTGTCCTATGTAATCATCAAAACGCTGATCCATGACTTGAAAATCAATATTGAACGTGGTAAACTATCTGGTATATGACTTGATTTATGCGTAAATGACTGGAGTTTAACAGGATGTATGTTCTGTAATAGGAATGTTGTGATCGGCTAATCAGGATAAGAAAATGACTATAATTTTATTATAAATATAAAAGGAGAATTGAAATGGCTGAGGATAAGAAATTAGTAGAAGCGATTACTTCTATGGAAGATGATTTCGCTCAATGGTATACGGATGTTGTAAAAAAAGCAGAACTGATGGGATATTCAAGTGTAAAAGGATGTATGATCTTTAAACCAGCAGGCTATGCTTTATGGGAAAATATCCAGCATGAATTAGATAAGAGATTTAAGGAAACTGGTGTACAGAACGTATACATGCCAATGTTCATTCCTGAAAGCCTCCTTGAAAGAGAAAAAGACCATGTAGAAGGATTTGCACCAGAAGTAGCATGGGTAACTTATGGTGGACTGAACAAATTACAGGAAAGAATGTGCGTAAGACCTACATCTGAAACATTGTTCTGTGATTTCTATAAAGATGAGATCCAGTCATACAGAGATCTTCCAAAGGTATACAATCAGTGGTGTTCTGTAGTTCGTTGGGAAAAGGAAACAAGACCATTCCTTCGTTCCAGAGAATTCTTATGGCAGGAAGGCCATACAGCACATGCAACAGCTGAACAGGCAGAAGAAAGAACACAGCAGATGCTCAATCTGTATGCAGATTTCTGTGAAGATTTTCTTGCAATGCCAGTAATACGTGGTAGAAAGACAGATAAAGAGAAGTTTGCCGGTGCAGAAGCTACATATACAATTGAAGCACTGATGCATGATGGTAAAGCTCTTCAGTCTGGTACGAGCCATAACTTTGGTGATGGATTTGCAAAAGCATTTGGTATTCAGTATACAGATAAAGATAACAAACTTAAATATGTACATCAGACATCATGGGGAATGACTACTAGACTGATCGGTGCAATCATCATGGTTCATGGAGATGATTCAGGTCTGGTACTTCCTCCAAAGGTAGCTCCTGTACAGGTTGATATCATTCCAATTATGCAGAAGAAGGCAGGCGTTCTTGAAAAAGCAGCTGAAGTAAAAGATATGCTTACAAAAGCAGGTTTAAGAGTCAAAGTTGATGATAGTGACAAGAACCCAGGCTGGAAGTTCTCAGAACAGGAAATGCGTGGTATTCCAGTTCGTATTGAAATGGGACCTAGAGATATCGAAGCAAATCAGGCAATTATTGTAAGAAGAGATACAAGAGAAAAGATCACAGTATCTATTGATGAACTTGCAGTAAAGATTCCTGAAGTACTTGCAACAATGCAGACAGAAATGCTGGAAAGAGCCAGAGCACACAGAGACAAACATACTTATGTTGCAACAAATTATGACGAATTTAAAGAAACTATTGCAACTAAACCTGGATTTGTAAAAGCGATGTGGTGCGGCGATCAGGCATGTGAAGATAAAATTAAAGAAGATACTACAGCAACATCAAGATGTATGCCATTTGCACAGGAACATATTTCAGATGTATGTGTATGCTGTGGAAAGCCAGCTAAGAAGATGGTTTACTGGGGAAAGGCTTATTAATCATGGACGATATTGTAATTGAACTGCCACAGGAAGTGGAGGAGATCATATCCACTCTTGAAAATGCAGGTTATGAAGCATATGCTGTTGGCGGATGTGTGAGAGACTCGCTGCTGGGAAGGAAGCCAGAGGATTGGGATATAACAACATCCGCACTTCCGCAGGAAGTGAAATCGCTTTTTAGAAGGACGATCGATACGGGAATCAAACATGGTACGGTTACAATAATGATCGGTAAGACAGGCTATGAAGTTACAACTTATCGTATCGATGGAGAATATGAAGATGGAAGGCATCCAAAGTCAGTTGAGTTCTCGAGAAGTCTGATAGATGATCTGAAACGAAGAGATTTTACGATTAATGCAATGGCTTATAATAAGACAACTGGTCTTGTGGATGAGTTCCATGGCATGGATGATCTGGATAACCAGGTCATCAAATGTGTTGGAACAGCAAAGCATAGATTTTCAGAGGATGCGCTGCGTATGATGCGTGCAATCCGTTTTTCCGCACAGCTCGGATTTTTAATTGAGGAAAAGACATTTGAAGCAATCACGGAATTGGCACCAACGATCTCAAAGGTCAGCCGTGAGAGAATTCATATTGAATTAAATAAGACATTACTGTCAGATAATCCTGGCTATGTACAATTCTTATACGAAGCAGGACTTACAAAGGATGTTCTTCCTGTTATCGACCGCATTTTTGGCTCGAATAAGAAGACACCAACACTTGCAATGTTGAAATATGCAAAAAAAGATCTTGTTTTACGTTATGCAGCACTGTTATATTATGCAGGAGAAAAAGAAGCGCATGAAACACTGCGAGATCTGAAACTGGATAATAATACAGTCAATACAGTGACAAAACTGATCAAATGTGAAAAAGTAGGCATCGAGGAAAATGAACCAGCAGTGCGTGAAGCGATTCATAAGTACGGAAGAGATTTTATTCCTCTGATGATCACACATCATTCATCCGCACTCGAAGCAAAACAGAAGTGTACAGGAATTATGATGACAGCTGGTAAACGTCATATTGAAACGATTCAGAGAATGTTCGAAGCCGTAACATCCAGAGGGGACTGTATTTCAGTGAAAGAACTGGATATTACAGGTAATGATCTGATCGAGTACGGTATGCAGGGACAGCAAATCGGACAGACGTTAGATGAGCTGCTTCATATTGTTATGGAGAATCCAAAATTAAATGATAAAGAAACACTCCTGGCGATGATCGAACACAGAGATTAGGCTGAAGAGCACACGGCGGACAGCTACGTGAAAACAAAGGATTTCAAAGAATTATAAGAATATATTTACTCCCGAAAACATATGATTAGAAAGATATGTTGGAGGGAGTATTTTTATATGAATGAGAAATCGCTAAATATTTTGTCGGTGTATGATTTTGATGTGTATAAAACGTCCAGAGGACGCGGCGGTATGGTTCTGAATACGAGTAATGGTATGAAAATGTTATACGAATGCAATAAATCTGTCTCAAGATACGAACTGGAAAATTCCGTGACCCAGGAACTCGTCAGAAATGGCTTTTTCAATGTTGATTCCTGCTATAAGAACATGCAGGGCAGCCTCATTTCT
This sequence comes from uncultured bacterium, assembly GCA_905215405.1. Lineage (GTDB taxonomy): Bacteria > Bacillota > Clostridia > Lachnospirales > Lachnospiraceae > CAJMQE01. Next base: position 70,772 of record CAJMQE010000008.1, on the reverse strand, counting down.
GAAAGTGAAGACGGCCGCAAGTATATCGTCAAAAACTGGTTCGACGCAAGGGAATGTGACATGAAAAGTCAGATGGATATCTGTGATTCCATAAAAGTCCTTGCTGCACTTCATAATAAGATGAATGAGATCTGCAGTGATTATGAGCATACCAGTTCAGAAGAAAATCTGATGATAGCGGCAGAACTTCCTGAAAAATCGGTGTATGAACTTGAACCTGCTGACATGTCGGCCAATTTTGACCGTCATACAAGAGAGCTGAAAATGATTCATAACTATTTGAAGAATAAGAAAAAGAGAAATGAATTTGAGCGAATTGCAAGGGACAATTTCGAACCCTTTTATAGAGAAGCGGTAAAAACGTGTCAGAATATAAAGGAACTGAGTCAGGATGAAGAGTATAAGAGAGAGTATCAAAAACTTAAGCTATGTCATGGCAGCTTTAATTATCACAATGTTCTGTTTACTAATCGAGGTCCTGCGATTATTAACTTTGATCGCTGCAGGAATGATTTCCAGATTAATGATCTCTATCAGTTTATGCGTAAAATTCTGGAGAAAAATGAGTGGAACATAGAACTGGCATACCTTATGATCGATCAGTACGATAAGGTAAAACCAGTCAGCCGGCTGGATCTTAAGATACTCAGTCTGTTGTTTACATATCCGGAAAAATTCTGGAAAATTGTCAATTACTACTTCAATTCAAATAAATCGTGGATTCCACGTAAAAGTATAGAAAAACTGGATATGGTTTTATCACAGAATGACAAACGTGAAAAGTTTGTGGACACAATTGCATAAAGGCATGGTATGTGATAAAATTCAATTAATTATGGTGACAGGCTAAATCCCTGTTCTGCCAGATTTTGCAAGTAAACATAGAGTCTATTATGACGGGAGATAAAAGAGAAGAGGAAGTACAGTGAAGTTAAAAAAGATAATGATAACATTTGTAGCATTTGTATCCTTATTAATGCTCTCAGCCTGCGGGTCGTCAAAAAAAGCGACTGTAACACCGGGAAGTTCGATTCTTCCAGCGGCAAAAAAGGCGACCACAGCTGAGACGGAAGCAAATACGAATGAAATTAAGTTAACTGGGGTACTGACAATGGTAGATACCACTGGCCTGAAGATGCATTTTGTAGATATTGATTCTACAAATGAATATGAAGTGAGCTATTCAGGTGGTACGGATATCCGCAACAAATATAATGATATTGTGGCAGCTTCCCAGCTAAAGGTCGGCCAGATATTTGATGTGACCTGTAATAAGAGCGGAAAGGCGACAACGATCGTAGAATCCAGTGACGCTTGGGAGACGACAGGGGTCACTAATTTTGTTGTTGATGAAGCAAATAATATGATGACGATCGGCGCGACGAATTACAAGTATACCAGCGGAACAGTGGTGGTTTCTAACGGCGATCGAATTAATGCAAATGAAATCATGAAAAATGATGTTGTAACAGTTCGTGGATATGACAAAAATATCTATTCCGTAACTGTTGAAAAGGGACATGGATATGTTAAATTCACAGGCATCGATAACTTTATCGATGGATATGCAGATATTGGTACGAAACTGGTATATCAGGTGACAAAGGATATGATGGTAACTGCACCGGAAGGGGAATATAAAATTACGATGCAGAAGGGTTCCCTGCAGGGTTCCAAAACGATTACAGTCAAAAGAAATGAAGAGGTCACGATTGATTTCAGCGAGTATGTACCTGAACCGGTTCAGTCTGGTATGGTACAATTCTCTATCACACCGCAGAATGCAATCATGTATATCGATGGAACACAGGTAGATTATACAGATCCTGTTCAGTTGGATTATGGTAAGCATACACTGGTCCTGAAGGCTAATAACTATGATACCTATACGCAGACGCTGTATGTAAATTCTTCCTTTAAGACAGAGGTGATCGATATGACATCGTCTTCGACATCATCTGGTTCATCCTCAACAACGACGAGCACGACGGCCGCTGATCTGACATCGGGTTATACCGTAACAATCAAGTCGCCAGAGGGAGCAGCGGTATACGTTGATAGTGTATATATTGGTATTGCACCAGTTACATTTAGCAAGTCATCTGGTAACAAAGTCATAACACTGACCAAGTCTGGATGTGCAACAAAGAGTTATACCATCAGTATTCCGAATGCAGCAGGTGACCAGACCTATGCATTCCCTGATATGGAGGCTGGAGAGACATCAACACAGGAGACTTCGACAGCAGCCGCACAGTAGAAAATAGCATATTGAATATGTGGAAGAAAAAGGGTATAATCAATTAGTTATTAGTTAATAATTTAGTAATAAATAATTAACGTTTTGTAACAAAATCAACCCAGAAAATAAAACAAATTACTATAGGAAAGGATGCCACTTGGACAGTTCGATCGTCCCTGTGGCTTTACCGCCATTAGGTGACGGTAGAAATGGACGTAATCATGAATGTTAAAATGAATGTTCCTTTTTCACCTCCTGATATAACAGAAGAAGAAATTAAGGCAGTAGATGAAGTACTTCGTTCCGGTTGGATCACAACAGGTCCGAAGACGAAACTTTTCGAGAAGAAGATTGCAGAGTATTGTCATACAGATAAAGCAGTATGCCTGAATTCAGCAACAGCCTGTATGGAAATGGCACTTCATATTTTTGGAATTGGAGAAGGCGATGAAATCATCGTTCCAGCTTATACTTATACAGCATCAGCAAGTGTTGCATGTCATGTAGGGGCAAAGCTTGTTCTGATCGATTCAGCACCTGGCTCTTTCCATATGGATTATGATGCACTGGAAGCAGCAATTACGGACAGGACAAAAGTAATTATACCTGTAGATATTGCCGGTGTAATGGCAGATTATGATAAGATCCGTGAGGTCGTTGCACGTAAGAAGAATCTCTATCAGCCAGCCAATGAATATCAGAAGGCTCTTGGCAGAATACTGATCCTTGCAGATGGTGCACATGCATTTGGTGCAAGTAGAAATGGAGAGATGAGTGGGTCAGCAGCTGATTTCACCAGCTTTTCATTCCACGCAGTAAAGAATCTGACTACAGGCGAAGGCGGTGGCCTTACATGGAGAACGATTCCTGGCATTGATAACGAAGAGATTTATAAGAAACTGATGCTTCTGACTCTTCATGGACAGTCAAAAGATGCTCTTGCAAAGACAAAACTCGGTGCATGGGAGTACGATATTGTGGCTCCTTATTATAAATGTAATATGACTGATATCATGGCAGCAATCGGTCTTGTTCAGCTGGAAAGATATCCTGAGATCTTAAAGAGAAGAAAGGATATTATCAATCGCTATACAGAGGCGTTTGCAGATGAAGAGATAGAGGTAATACAGCACTATAGTGACCAGAATTCGAATATATTATGCAATAGTGCAGATAATGGTAATAATATACCATTTGCATCAAGTGGACATCTGTTCTTTGTAAGACTGTTGGGAAAAGATGTTACATTTAGAAACAATCTGATCACAAAGATGGCAGAGATGGGTGTGGCAACAAATGTACACTACAAACCACTGCCAATGCATACTGCATATAAGAACATGGGATTTGATATAAAAGATTTCCCTAATGCATATGATATGTATCAGAATGAGGTAACACTTCCACTGAATACCTGTCTGACAGATGAACAGGTGGAATATGTAATTGAGACATTTAAACAGGCATTGCACGCATAAAAGCCGGTAAGCATTCAGCCTGTTATAATTGTTATTCACAAATAAGTATGAGTTGAGGTTGAGCATGCAGCTGAAGAAATGGGCACAGCTTCCTGGGTACATGAAGACCAGCGAAGTCAGAGAATATTACAACATCATAAAAAACCGCAGGATTAGCCTGCTCTTAAAAAGAGGATTTGATATTGTTGTATCCTTTTTGATGCTGATCATTTTTTCACCGGTCATGCTCATAATCTCTATTATGATAAAAGCAGATTCCCATGGACCTGTGTTTTTTCGTCAGGAAAGAGTCACACAGTACGGAAGGACATTTCGAATCTATAAATTCCGTACCATGGTCAATCATGCGGATCGGATAGGAGCGCAGGTGACAGTTAGTCAGGATGCGCGAATTACCCGTGTAGGAAAAATGATTCGTAAGCTGAGAATCGATGAGATTCCTCAGTTGATCAATATACTGGCTGGTGATATGACATTTGTAGGGACCAGACCAGAAGTACAGAAATATGTTGACTGTTATACAAAGGAAATGTATGCAACATTACTTTTGCCAGCTGGTCTTACATCCCGGACAAGCATTCAGTATAAGGATGAAGATAGTCTGCTCGCAGGAGCTGAGGATGTGGATCAGGTCTATGTGACGCAGGTGTTGCCACAGAAGATGACATACAATCTGGATGCGATAAGAAATTTCAGTTTCTGGTCAGATATCCGGATCATGTTTGCAACATTTATAGCAGTATTAAGGTAAGGAAGAATGATGATGACTGTATCAGTATGCATCATTGCATACAATGAGGAAAAGGTAATAGACAGTATCCTTGATGATATTGTAAACCAGACCTATGACCATGGAAAAATGGAAGTTGTGCTGGTGAATAATGATTCAACAGACGCAACAGAACAGAAGATGAACGCGTTTGCCGCACAGGATCATGGGTTCCTAAGAGTGACGGTTGAACATAATGATAAAAAAAGTCAGGCGAGTGGATGGAACAGAGCGATCATGGCATCGAATGAGGAAGTCATAATCAGAATTGATGCTCATGCATCCGTTCCGCCTGATTTTGTAGAAAAGAATATAGAATGTCAGGAGCAGGGAGAATACGTGACAGGTGGTCCAAGACCTAATATTCTGGTAGGGCCGACTCCATGGAAACAGACGCTCCTTCTGGCAGAGAGTTCTATGTTTGGCAGTAGTATTGCCGGATATCGTAGGGACCAGGGAAGAAAGTATGTGAATTCCATGTTCCATGCGGCTTATCGAAGAGAAGTCTTTGATAAAGCAGGACTATTTAATGAAAATCTGGGGCGGACTGAGGATAATGAAATGCATTACCGGATCAGAAAAGCAGGGTATCAGCTGTGCTTTGATCCACAGATTCATTCCTATCAGTATGTTCGGAGCAGCTTCGCAAAGATGCTGTCCCAGAAGTTTGCAAATGGATACTGGATCGGTCTGACGACAGGCGTCTGTCCACAGTGTCTTTCTCTGTATCACTTTGTACCATTTGCATTTGTGCTGGCAATTATTATAACTACAGTACTGTCCGTCATAACGGCAGTATTCCATGCCCCGGCAGTCTTGACGACACTGGTGCTTGGAGTTACCAGATTAATGTGGAACGCCTACTGGTTACTTGCAGTGCTCATGGCGGCGATGTCCATTGCGACTGCAAAAAATGAACAACGTAATTTCAGTAATATATTACTTCCGGTTTTATTCTTTTCATTACATGTAAGTTATGGAATCGGAACTATTAAAGGCCTCGTTAAAATGCCTTCATTTGTGAAAGGGATAAAGTAATGGAACAGACAAGAAAAGATAAACTACAACTGCTGGTCAGAAGATTTTTTCTGATTATTACAGACATAATACTGATCAATGGATCTGTCATGCTTGCATTGATGATGAAATTCAATTTGACATTTGACAGTATTCCAGCAGAATACATTGAAAAATATCAGAAATTTGCATTGCCATTTACACTGATCACACTGCTGATCTTCTGGTGCTTCCGCATCTATCACAGCTTATGGCAGTATGCAAGTATTTCTGAACTTTATAAAATTGTGGAGGCCTGTGTCGTAACAGAGCTGATTCATATTGCAGCAACTGTATTTTTGGATCTGATGCTTCCTAGAAGCTGTTATTTCCTTTCCGGGGTATTTCTTCTTCTATCTATCAGCATCAGCAGATTCATGTACCGTCTTATCAGAACAGTGATCCGCAGGTACCGTTATTCTAATGAAACAATCAGAATTATGATCATTGGTGCCGGTGATGCTACCAATGTCCTGATCAGGGAGATCTCAAACAGTAAATATCTTGATAACAGTAAAGTGGTATGTGTTATCGATGATAATCCTGATAAGATTGGAAAATTTATCCATGGAATTAAAGTTGTTGGTAATCGGAATGCAATCAAAGAGTATGCAAGATATTATGATATCGATGAAATTATATTTGCAATTCCATCAGCATCAGCGATGGACAAGAAAACAATTCTGAATATCTGTAAAGAAACAGACTGCGAGTTAAAGATGCTTCCTGGTGTCTATCAGATGATGGATGGAGAAGTCAGCGTAAAAGATATCCGTAAGGTAGATGTACTGGATCTGCTCGGAAGAGAACCAATTCAGGTAGATATCGATTCTATTATGGGATATGTTAAGGGCAAGACAGTCATGGTCACAGGTGGTGGCGGATCTATTGGAAGTGAGCTGTGTCGTCAGCTTGCAGCCCATAAACCAAAGTGTTTGATCATATTTGATATCTATGAGAATAATGCATATGATATTCAGCAGGAACTGATTCGGGAACATCCAGAAGTACATGTGGAAACACTCATTGGGTCTGTTCGTAATATTGGAAGACTTGAGTCTGTGTTTGAAGAGTACAAGCCTGATATTATTTATCATGCAGCAGCGCATAAGCATGTTCCATTGATGGAAGTCAGTCCAAATGAAGCAGTTAAGAATAATGTATTTGGTACACTGAATGTAGTTCGTATGGCGGATAAATACCATGCTTCTAAATTTGTTCTGATCTCAACAGACAAGGCAGTTAATCCAACAAGTCTGATGGGCGCGACAAAGAGAATGTGTGAAATGATCGTACAGTATTATAACAGTAAATCAGAAACAGATTTCGTTGCAGTTCGTTTCGGTAATGTACTTGGAAGTAATGGTAGTGTTATTCCATTGTTTAAGAGACAGATCGAAGCGGGTGGACCGGTTACCGTTACACATCCTGATATCATCAGATACTTTATGACAATTCCAGAAGCTGTATCACTGGTACTGCAGGCCGGAGCATATGCAAAGGGCGGAGAAATCTTTGTCCTTGATATGGGTGATCCTGTCAAGATCGATGACCTTGCAAAGAACCTGATCAGACTTTCCGGTTATACACTTGGTGTTGATATGGAAATTGAGTATACTGGGTTAAGACCTGGTGAAAAATTATATGAAGAACTTCTTATGAAAGAGGAAGGACTGCAGAACACAGCAAATAAGCTGATCCACATTGGTAAACCAATTGAATTTGATGCAGAAGAATTCTTTGGAAAGCTGGATGCATTGAAGCAGAGCGCATATGATGAAACAGATCATATCAAACAGCTGGTCAAGGAAATCGTGGTAACATACACTCCACAATAGGGGATGATCACAGTAACTTCATATAGCTAAGTGAATCTCATCTAATTAGCATGTTGGTAAAGAAACAGCGAACAAAGGTTTTAAATAAATTAGAAATATAGTATAGTAAAATAAAGGGTTCAAACAGGAGGATACGAGAGATGAAAGGAATTATACTTGCAGGAGGAAGTGGGACAAGACTTTACCCATTAACGATGGTAACTAGTAAACAGTTACTTCCTGTATACGACAAACCAATGATATATTATCCATTATCAGTACTGATGATGGCAGGAATCAGAGATATTCTGATCATATCAACACCACAGGACTTACCGAACTTTGAAAGGTTATTCGGAGATGGAAAAACACTTGGAATCAATCTTTCTTACAAAGTACAGCCATCACCAGATGGACTGGCACAGGCATTTATCATTGGAGAGGATTTCATTGATGGAGACTCCTGTGCGATGGTACTTGGAGATAACATTTTCTATGGAAGTGGTCTTGGGGAACATTTAAGACAGGCAGCAGCTAGAGAAGATGGTGCAACTGTATTTGGATATTATGTAGATGATCCGGAACGATTCGGTATTGTTGAGTTTGATGAAAATGGAAAAGCTGTTTCAATTGAAGAGAAACCACAGAATCCAAAATCAAACTACTGTGTAACAGGTCTGTACTTTTATGATAAACATGTATGCGAATATGCAAAACAAGTAAAACCATCAGCCAGAGGCGAACTGGAAATTACAGATCTGAATAAGATCTATCTGGAAAAAGGTAATTTAAATGTGGTTACTCTTGGTAGAGGCTATGCATGGCTTGACACTGGAACAATGGATGCACTTGCAGATGCAACAGAGTTCATCAAGGTTATTGAGAACAGACAGGGCATCCAGATATCTGCTATTGAAGAAATTGCATATCGAAACAAATGGATCAATAAGGATCAGCTGCAGGAACACGCTGATAAATATGGAAAGTCTCCATATGGACAGCATTTAAGAAAAGTGGCAGAAGGTAAGATCTTATATTAGATATTGTATAGATAGATATCATATAGATTCATATATCTTACAATGGAAGTACTAAAATCAAAATTTAATGGCATAAAATTATGCATAAAAAATACATAAGGGGTAGCAGTAAAGATACCTGCGTTCATGCAAAGTATGGACGGAAATGGAGGAAAAAATGAAGATAATCGTTACAGGTGGAGCCGGTTTTATCGGTGGTAATTTTGTACACTATATGATGGGAAAGTATCCAGATTATGATATTGTATGTCTGGACAAATTGACTTATGCAGGAAATATGGAGACTTTAAAGTCTGTTATGGACAATCCACATTTCACATTTGCAAAAATTGATATTGCTGACAGAGAAGCAGTATACAAATTATTTGAAGAAGAAAAACCAGATATGATCGTGAACTTTGCAGCGGAAAGTCATGTTGACCGTTCTATTACAGATCCAGGAATCTTTCTTCAGACAAATGTTGTTGGTACAGGAGTACTTCTGGATGCCTGCAGAAAATATGGAATCAAAAGATATCATCAGGTATCTACAGACGAAGTTTATGGGGATCTTCCACTGGACAGACCAGATCTGTTCTTTACAGAGGAAACACCACTTCATACATCAAGTCCTTATTCATCATCAAAAGCAGGTGCAGATCTGCTTGTAATGGCTTATCACAGAACATTTGGCCTTCCTGTTACAATTTCAAGATGTTCTAATAATTATGGCCCATATCATTTCCCAGAAAAGCTGATTCCATTGATTATTGCAAATGCACTGGCTGATAAACCACTTCCTGTATATGGAAAAGGTGAAAATGTTCGTGACTGGTTATATGTAGAAGACCACTGTCGTGCAATTGACATGATCATTCACAATGGTAAGGTAGGAGAAGTTTATAATATCGGCGGTCACAATGAAAGAACAAATCTTCAGGTCGTAAAGACAATCTTAAAGGAACTGAATAAGAGTGAAGATCTCATCACTTATGTGACTGACAGACCAGGGCATGATATGCGTTATGCGATCGATCCTACAAAGATTCATAACGAACTTGGCTGGTTACCAACTACTACATTTGATGAAGGCATCAAAAAGACTGTAAAATGGTATCTGGATAATAAAGACTGGTGGGAAAATATCATCAGTGGTGAATATCAGAATTATTACAAGAAGATGTACGGAAATCGTAAATAATCTGGGAAACATACAAGATCCGGAGAAGAGAACCGGATATCGATACATGGAGGATAGCAATGAAAGTATTGGTTACAGGTGTCAGAGGACAGCTAGGACATGATGTAGTTCTTGAACTTGAAAAAAGAGGACATACAGCGATTGGACTTGGCTCTGAGGAAATGGATATTACAGATGCCGAAAAGGTTAAGACAGTCCTGACAGAGTCTGCACCAGATGCAGTCATCCACTGTGCAGCCTATACAGCTGTGGATAAAGCAGAAGAAGATGTTGAACTTTGTAGAAAAGTCAATGCACAGGGAACTGAAAATATTGCCAGAGTCTGCAAGGAACTGGGATGCAAAATGATGTACATGAGTACAGATTATGTATTTGATGGAGAAGGAACAAGACCATGGGAACCAGATGATGCAGTCACAGCTCCATTAAATGTATATGGTCAGAGTAAATATGATGGAGAAACAGCACTTCAGAAATATGTGGACAAGTTCTTTATTGTAAGAATCAGCTGGGTGTTTGGAATAAACGGAGGAAACTTCGTTAAGACGATGCTTCGTCTTGGAAAAGAAAGAGGCAAAGTCAGTGTAGTCAGCGATCAGATCGGTTCTCCTACTTATACAGCGGACCTTTCCATTCTGCTGGTCGATATGATCGAATCCGATCACTATGGAATCTATCATGCAACAAATGAAGGAGTGTGCAGTTGGTATGAGTTTGCTTGTGAAATCTTTCAGGCAGCAGGAATGGATCAGGTAGAGGTCACAGCGGTCAATTCAGATGCTTTCCCGGTAAAGGCAAAACGTCCGAAGAACAGTCGAATGAGTAAGGAAAAGCTGGTTCAAAAAGGATTTCACAAACTTCCTACATGGCAGGATGCAACAGCAAGATATGTAAAGTTACTGATGGAGGCAGATAATCAGTAGAAGATCATATATGTTACAATCAGATTGAAAGTAAATTTAGAGAAAAGGATATGCAGCGGCCCGTGTACACTTTCAATCTGTTTATGGGCTATCCCAGTTAATGAGATATAGAAGATAAAACTGCAGAGGTATATTTGTATGAGTAAAATTACAGTTACAAAATGCGATATTGAAGGATTGTATGTCATTGAACCAACAGTGTTCGGTGATAAAAGAGGATACTTTATGGAAACATACAATCAGAATGATTTTAAAGAAGAAGGATTAGATATGGTATTTGTACAGGATAATCAGTCTATGAGTACAAAAAATGTATTAAGAGGCCTTCACTTTCAGATCAACCATCCTCAGGGCAAACTTGTAAGAGTTGTAAGAGGCGCTGTATTTGATGTCGCAGTGGATTTAAGAGAAGGATCAAAGACATATGGAAAATGGTTCGGTGTAGAATTATCTGCGGAGAACAAAAAACAGTTCTATATTTCTGAAGGATTCGCACACGGTTTTGTAGTACTCAGTGATGAAGCTGAATTTGCTTATAAATGTACAGACTTTTATCATCCTAATGATGAGGGTGGTCTTGCTTGGGATGATCCTGAAATTGGTATCGAATGGCCAATCGAAGACAGATCTAAACTGATCATTTCAGATAAAGATGTAAAATGGCCAGGAATTGCGTCTCTTAGAAAATAAGTGAATGTGTAGAATTTGCAACTGGTAACCGGAAATGAATGGAGATTAATGAATATGAAGTTAGTTGTTGACGTCCGCAGCCTTGGAAGCAAACCGAGTGGAATAGGAATTTACGCCTATGATTTTATTCGACAGATGCTTGCAGACAAAAGATTTGAGATATACCTTTTAACAGACGTTGCAGTAAGTGAACAGGTAAAAGATCTGGAGAAGATGGGGGCACATCTGGAAGTGATGGGAAAACTGGTGGACAGAAGTCTTGGAGTATTTTCCTACTTCCGCTTTGTACAGGCACAGCTGGATAAGATTCGTCCAGATGCGTACTGGGAAGTGAATTTTATGGCACCTGTCAGACTTAGGAATACTGGAAAATATGTAATTACTGTTCATGATATGTTTCCGGTTACTAATGCAAAATATCTCGGTCTGAAATATAGTATGTACTTCAAATATTGTATGAACAAAACGTTGAAACAGACGGATCTGATCATCTATAATTCAAAAGAGACAAAAGAGGAAACTCAGAGAGTATTTCCGATTACAAAGAAGATAAAGGATTTCATATCATATATTATTGTCGATATGGACACGGCTGCATATACACCTGGCGATGAGGATTATTTCCTATATGTTGGGAATATGGAGAAGAGAAAAGGTGTCGATCTGCTGATAAAAGGATATGCAGAATATCGAAAAAAAGGTGGAACAAGGAAACTTGTTCTGGCGGGCAAGATGCTGGAAAATGATATTGAACAGCTACTGACTGATACGCAAAAGGAAGTTGAAGGGCTCGAGTATATAGGGTATGTAGATGCAAAACAAAAGAACGAATTATATAAGAACTGCTATGCATTTGTATTTCCTTCAAGGGCGGAAGGGTTTGGTATTCCGGTCATTGAGGCCATCAATTTTTATAAACCGGTAGTGGTTGGTAACCTGAGCGTTTTTGAAGAACTGATCGGAGACTGTGCAAATTATTTTGATATGAATTGTAGTCAGGAGAAACAGATTATGAATCTTTCAGATGCACTACTTGAGATCGGTCCGGTCAATATGGAAGAATGTACGAAAGTAATCAAGAAGTACAGACCGGAAACACTTGGAAAAGCTTTGATTGAGGAATTTGCTAATTTATAGATCATAGAAAAAGATCATTCTAATGGAGGTTTAAAATGTCATTTATATCACCAGGATTCCTGGCTTTTCTGCTGGTTAGCGTAATTGTATATTATGTAATACCTAAGAAAATGCAGTGGATCTGGCTGCTTATTGTCAGCTATTTCTACTATCTGTGTTCGGGAATCGATACCGTATTCTTTATTCTGATCACAACCGTCAGCACTTATGCTGGTGGAATTCTTCTGGAGAATACAACGACTAAAACAGAAGAGTACCTGAAAGCGAACAAAGCAGATCTGGACAGAGATGCTAAAAAGAAAATAAAAGCAGATATGAAAAAGCGTAAAAGAAGAATTACAGTTGCAGTGCTGGTTCTGAACTTTGGTATGCTTGCATTTCTGAAGTATTTTAATTTTGCATATGAGAATATAAATGTTCTGATCAACAGAATTCTTGGAGCGGACAGAAGTATTACAACATTTAATCTGCTACTGCCACTCGGAATCTCATTCTACACGTTCCAGTCCATGAGTTATCTGATTGATATTTATCAGGGAAAATATAAAGCACAGCGAAATATTTTCAAATTCGGACTGTTCGTATCTTTCTTTCCACAGATCCTGCAGGGACCTATTGGAAGATATAACAGACTTGCACATCAGTTCTTCGAGGAACATCATTTTGAACTTAGAAAGATCCAGTTCGGTCTTCAGCTGATCCTCTGGGGCTTCTTTAAAAAGATCGTAATCGCAGATCGTGCAGCAGTTATTTCTAATAAAATATTTAATAATCCAGGTGTATATGAAGGAATTCCAGTTATTTTTGGTGTGCTTGGCTACTGTGTACAGTTATATGGAGATTTCTCCGGTGGTATGGACATCGTAATGGGTGTTGCGGAACTTTTCGGTATTGAACTTGACCAGAACTTCAAACAGCCGTTCTTTTCTCATTCAATCTCAGAATTCTGGAGAAGATGGCATATTACACTTGGTACCTGGATGAAGGATTACATATTTTATCCGTTCTCGTTATCCAAAGCTATGAATAAATTTGGTAAGTTCTCGAAGAAAAAATTCGGAAAGAACATTGGTAAAGTTCTTCCTGTCTGCGTTGCAGATCTTTTGATCTTCTTTATCGTCGGTGTATGGCATGGAGCAGCATGGAAGTTTATCGTATATGGTATGTATAATGGTGTAATTATTGCTGTAAGTGCATTACTAGAACCTGTTTATGCAAAGATGTTCGCATTTACACATATCAATCCGAACTGTCGAACATGGAAGGTGGTTCAGATCATCAGAACATTTATCCTGGTCAACATAGGATGGTATTTTGATAATGCGGCGAGCCTGACGACAGCACTTCATTTGATGGTAAACTCTGTAAGAAACTTTACATTTGCATCCATTACAAATGGCTCACTTTTAAAACTCGGTGTAGATATGAGAGGTATGATTATTTTAGGAATTGGCTGCCTGATCATATTTATCGATAGTGTGCTTAAAGAGATGCATGTTGATGTAAGAGAAGCTGTTGCAGCTAGACCAATCGTAATTCGTTGGGCATTATATTTAGCATTGGTTATGTCGATTCCATTGTTCGGAAATATAGCTGCCAGTGTAGGAGGTTTTATCTATGCGCAATTTTAAGAGTATTATCAAATGTGTCGTATTTTTACTGCTCTGTGCAGCGATGTTTGTCGTATGCGATTTCCTTTTCATGCCATCTGGCTATATCAGAGTGATCTTACATACGTTAAATCATTCAGAGGAGAATTTTGATACAGTCGTTCTGGGGGCTTCCCACGGACGAAGTGCAATTGATCCGGCAAAGATCGATGAACAGTTTGGATCAAATGCAATTAATATCAGTATTCCAAATGAAAAGGTCAAAGATTCCTATTACCTTCTTAAGGAAAGTTGCAGAAATAATGATGTAAAGACGGTTATTATGGATCTGGATTATCAATACTGGTTCAAGCTGGGAGATAATGATTTCGCAGATACTTTTATTTACAGCTATATGGAACCATCATCAGTAAAACTGGAGTATTTCAGAGATAATTTGATCAATAAGGATTTTCGTTTATCATTTGTTGAATGGGCAAGATACAGTGCACAGTACAGCAGAATCAAGAAAAATGTAGCAACAAAACAGACGGATGAATATCAGGATTATGATATTTCAGCAGCTGAGGTAGGGGATGCCAATGGTCCATATGTGGACAAGGGATTCTTCTATAGAAAAGATGGTGGACATGAAGGCCGTGGAAAGATAACCAGAGTACAGTGGAATGACAGTTGTGCAGATCCAAAAGTACTTGGCTATTTCGATCAGATCGTAAACTATTGTAAAGAGAATAATATCCGACTGATCTGCGTAACATCTCCAATCACTCCAGCCACGGCGCTGGCAGGTGCATCGGAACAGTCTGGAGCTTTCTTTACTAGACTGGCACAGCAATATGGAATTGAATATTATGATTTTAACCTGTTAAAATATGATGTACTTCCTAGAGTCAATACAGATTTTGGTGATTGGGAAGGTCATATGTGTGGTAAACTGGCAGAACCATATTCTACAATTCTTGGTCAGGTCATAACAGAAGCACAGAACGGGACACTGGATGCAGACTCCTATTTCTATAAAGATTATGATGAGTTAAAGAAGGATACCAACAGTGTACTGTATCTGGAAACAGATGTGAACCAGACAAAGAATGAAGATGGAACATATACGATCTCCTTCGAAATGAATGATACGATCTGTGGCTCAGAAGTCAGCCCACAGTATCGTGTGTCAATCAAAGAGATGGTAAGTGATAACTCGGATGATGAGGTCAATGTTGTTTTCACAGAGTATGATGGCAAAACAAAGTATACCTTTACTATTCCGGCAGGAAACTACCGACTGAGAGTCTATGCAAAAGATATTAATGCAACAGACGATCAGGAATACTGTGAAAAGATCCTGAAATTACAGTGATAATAATAGAAATGTTGAAAAAGCTGGATTTGAACTACGACAATTTAAAGATCTAAGAATAATGATCCATTAGACGAATTAGATAAAAAGGGGGCACTGCTCCTTCCTGACTGCGGAGAAATCTGCATGGGAAGGAGGGTGCTTTTTTATTGCATAAGGGAAGAAACCTTTCAGTAGTATCTGATCACACAATAGGCGTCTGATCGCAGAGCGGGTCCTCGTATGAAGTGGAATGACAGTGGTGGATGAATTGATGAGAAAACCTGTATTTATGCGGGATTACAAAGATTTTACCATATACCCCTAAGGGGTATTAAAACGCTAGATTATTGCATTTATAGGGGTGTCGTGCTATAATAGTCTGATTGAAATGACACAATACAGTTATGTTGGTAAGAAAACCCCGTTTTATCAGCTGATAATTAGAGTATGGAGTTAAGTGAAAACTATGGATTTATCGAAGATAGCAATAGATACTGCAGCAAAATGCAAGCCAGTGCTTGTTAAGGTAATACCTATTGATTGGCTTAGAAAAGCAAAAGACAAACTGGTGGAAAGAAAGACCAGAAAGTTATTGAACGAGAAGATAGAACCATTTAGTCCGGATAAATATAAAGATGGAATTAATTTAATAGGAAGTATCAAAGCGGATACAGGACTTGGACAGAGCAGCCGTCTGGTAGCTGACATCCTGGATCACACTGGCAGGGACTTCGGTGTATACAATTATTATGATTCACCGGACCTGAGTATGACGGACACATCTTATGATTATAAGATATCACAGGATTTACCTTACAATATTAATATTGTTCATATTAATGCAGGTGAGTTGACTGTAGGTTTTATGCAGTTGGGTAAGAAAGTATTTGATAACAGATATAATATTGCATTCTGGCTCTGGGAGCAGGAAACATTTCCTGATGAGTGGACAGGATGTATCGGTCTGGTGGATGAAATCTGGACACCGGCTGAATTCGTGAGTGAAAGTATCAGAAAGAAGACGGACAAGCCGGTCATTACGATTCCATATGCCGTGCAGACTCCGACTGACGATAGATTTGACAGGGAGTATTTTGGTCTTCCACAAGATCAGTATCTCTTCTATATGATGTACTGCAGCAGCAGTGAAATGGAGAGAAAGAATCCCATTGGTGTCCTTGAGGCATTTAAAAAGGCGTTCGGCAAAGAGAATCAGGAAGTCGGACTGGTTATTAAAATTAATGGTTCTGAAGATGAAACAGAGCTGCAGAAGATTAAGGCGTATCTGGATGGATATAATAATATATATTTTATTACCCGGAATATGTCCAAAGTAGAAGTAAATAGTCTTGTGAAATGTGTAGATGTGCTGGTTTCCCTTCACAGAGCAGAAGGATTTGGTCTTGGAATGGCAGAGGCTATGCTGGTGGGGACCCCTGTAATTGCTACAAACTGGTCGGCAAATACAGAATTTATGAATCCAGATGTCGCATGTATGGTCGATGTCAGACTGATTGAACTGGACAGAGATTATGGATTGTTCAGAAAAGGCACAAGATGGGCAGATGCCGATATTGATCAGGCATCTCTCTTTATGACCAGATTATATGAAGATAGAGAATATGCCGAAGAACTGGCAAAGAAGGCAAAGAAATATATCGATGACAAGCTTAGTATGGAAAATGCAGTTAAGCTTATGAATAACAGAATTGAACAGATATATTCAGAACACAAAGAGAGGTAATAAAAAGTGAAAGCGTTAAAAGAATTATATGATTATAGGGAAATGATCATCAGCCTTGTAAGAAAAGACCTGCGTGGCCGTTACAAGGGATCCGTGCTTGGATTTATGTGGACATTTATCAATCCACTGCTTCAGTTAGTAGTTTATACACTTGTATTTTCAGTTGTTATGCATAATGATACACCACAATACTATATATTCCTGTTTGTTGCGCTGGTACCATGGATTTTCTTCAGTGCTTCTGTAACAAGTGGATCAAGTAGTATTCTGGCCTCGAAAGATATGGTCAAAAAGATATACTTTCCACGAGAAATTATGCCTATCGCGAGCGTAACAGGCGGATTCGTCAATATGCTCCTGACATTCCTTGTAATATTTGCAGTTCTGATCATTTCAGGACGTGGAATCAATCCAATGGCACTTCTGTATCTTCCAATTGTTATGATCGTTGAGTACATTCTGTCACTGGGATTCGCATTACTTGCATCTGCGCTGACTGTATATTTTAGAGATCTTGAATACATCCTTGGTATTATTACAATGGCATGGATGTATATGACACCTGTACTTTATAGTGCAGATCTGGTACAGGGCTTACCAATTCAGCTCAGGACCATCTTTAATCTGAACCCTATGACACCTATTGTTGTTGCGTATAGAGATATTCTGTATTACAAACAGGCGCCACAGCTTTCTACTCTGTCACTGGCACTGTTAATGGGTGTTGTTTTTGTTGTTGTTGGATACGTAGTATTTAGAAAACTTCAGAAAGGTTTTGCGGAGGAATTATAAGATGAAACAGGGAAATGCAATAGAAGTAAAAGATTTAACGAAAAAATTCAAAGTTTATTTTGATAAAGGAAACCAGCTGAAAGAAAGACTCCTCTTCAGAAGCCGTAACAGATATGAAGAAAGATGGGTGTTAAATGGCGTCAGCTTTGAAGTGAAAAAAGGTGAAGCAATCGGTCTGATCGGACATAATGGCTGTGGTAAGAGTACAACTCTGAAACTGCTCAGTAAGATCATCTATCCAGATACAGGTTCTATTGAATTAAAGGGCCGTGTTTCCAGTCTGATCGAACTTGGTGCAGGATTTCATCCTGATATGAGTGGTCGTGAAAATATTTATACGAACGCTGCTATTTTTGGTCTGTCCAAGAAGGAAATTGATTCCAGATTTGATGATATCGTAGCATTCTCCGAACTGGAACATTTTATAGATAATCCTGTAAGAACTTATTCTTCAGGTATGTACATGAGACTTGCATTTTCTGTTGCAATCAACGTAAATGCGGAAATACTTCTGATCGATGAGATCCTTGGTGTTGGTGATGCCAACTTCCAGGCAAAATGTTTCAACAGATTAAGAGAAATCAAAGCACAGGGAACAACTATTGTAATTGTATCCCATTCACTTGGCCAGATCGAACAGATCTGTGACAGATCTATCTGGTTACAGGATGGTGAGATCAAGGCAGAAGGTGCACCTAGAGAAATTCATCCAAAGTATCTTGACTTTATGGGTCAGGAAAGAAAGAAAATCGCTGAAAAAGAGGCAGAAAGACAAAGAGAACTCAAAGGCGAGCATGAGGATGAAAGCACAAAGGCAAAAAGAGAAAAAGAGAGAAAAGCCGAAGAGGAAGAAGAACAGAAGAAAAAGAACCGTTGGGGCAATGGTCATGCTAGAATTACAGAAATCGATCTGCTTGATAAAAATGGAGAAAAGCAGAACGTATTTGCCACAGGCGATGATATGACACTTGCGATGAGTTACAAAGTCAAGGAAAAGGTCAAAGATGCGGTATTTGGCATCGGAATCTTCCGAGGTGACGGCGTACAGTGTTATGGTACAAATACACGAATCGAGAAACTGGATGAATTCGATCTGAACGAGGATGGAGAGATCAATGTACGTTTCAGGGATGTGGAATTACTCCCTGGTGAATATATTATTGATATCGCGATTGAATCGGAGATCGGTATTCCAGTAGATTACTATAAAGAAGCTTTAAAATTTGAAGTATATTCCAATATTGATGATGTTGGTGTTGCAAGAGTCGTTCATGACTGGGATTTTAAAGACGTTAAATGATAAAACCAAACGTTCACAATAAAGGACATTTTTAAAGGCAGGATGTGTGAAGACACACAGAAATGAGGATAAATATGAATATTGATGGTGAAATTGATGAATTACTTGCAAAGGAGAGCGGCTTAAAGAAGACATTTCGTAAAATGGTCTACAGAGCAGCAGCTCCACTTCTTTCAAGATTGCAGGACGAACTTGCTGCAAACGAAAAAAGTATGAGTGAAAGATTATCACAGCATGATGTAGCAATCAATCAGTTAAATGAAAGAGTGACAAACCTCGAAGTCAATATCAGAGACAACAATGGAAAACTGAAAGATCATGGTGATTATATCAATGATGGCAGAATTCAGAGAGAAAAGATCTTTGAAAATATTCTTGGTATCAATGAAGAATTACGAAAGATCAAGAGCAGTCAGGAAAAACTGAAAAAAGCTGCAGTCAATGGAACAGGTGCAGTAGTTTCTGATGCAAAAGCTACAGCAGATGAGACTACAACAGCAGTTGCAGGTACAGTAGTCAATACAGTAGAAGATGCACAGCCAGAAGATTCTTATGTTGGCATTGATTATTTTGATTTTGAAAACAGATTCAGAGGAAGTCAGGAACATATTAAAGCAGTTCAGGAACAGTATCTTCCATACTATGAAGGAAAGAAGAATGTCGTTGATATCGGTTGTGGCCGTGGCGAATTCCTGAAAATACTTAAAGAACATAATATTAAAGCAGTCGGCATTGATCTTTATGGAAAAGCAATTGACTGTTGTAAGTTAAATGACCTGGAAGCTTATCAGATGGATGCAATTGAATATTTGAATGGTGCAAAAGCCGTTGATGGTATTTTTGCAGGACAGCTGGTAGAACATATGACAATTGAGCAGATTATTACACTTTGTAATACTGCTTATGAAAAGCTGGAAGAAGGTTGTTACTTTATTATGGAAACACCAAATCCAACTTCACTTGCAATTTATACACATGCATTCTATATGGATCCATCTCATGTAAAACCTGTTCATCCACTGACACTGCAGTACTGTGCTGAAAAAGCAGGCTTCAGTCATGTTGAAATTTATTATACAGACACAAGTAAACTTCCTGTTACAATACCTAAGTTAAGCGGGGACATTGAAAATCTGGAAGAGTTCAATAATGCAATGCAGCTGGTATCTGATACATTGTTCGGAAGCCAGGATTATGCAATTATCGCCAGAAAGTAAATTGGCATTGAAAGACAATGGAGGATTAGAGAAATGTCTAAAGAAATTAATATCGAATCAATTATGCAGGAGATAAGAACTGAGATCAGAGAAAAAGGATATACAAATGATCTGCTCAGCTTTGATGATATTGTTGTTGATACAAGCAGCATGAATGTCAATGAATTTGACAAAGTTGCCTTTAATGAAGAATTATATACAATTAACCATGGCTGGAATGTACAGGCTTACAGAGCACTTCCTGGTTCAAGAGTTGCAGTATTTTTCAAGAAAGTAATCAGAAAACTGACTTATTTCTTTGTAGAGCCAATCGTAATGGAACAGGATGGATTCAATGCGTCTCTCGTTAGAATCATGAACCAGATGAACTGTTACGTTGACGAAAAGAACCGTGAAAATGAAGAGTTAAAGAAACAGGTAGAAGAACTTACAGCAAGAATCGAAAAATTAGAATCCAAATAAGAAACAAACTAAGTTACAACAGAAACGTAAGAGTTTGTTATACGTAGAGGTATGAAATGCAGATAGTACAATTGATTCCGACAATAGCATACGGAGATGCAGTAAGTAACGATACCGTTGCACTCAGGGATGTATTAAGAGGAATGGGATATAAGTCTAATATATATGCAGACAGCATTGTAAAGCCATTAGACAGCAAAACAGCACTGCCGCTGGAAAAGATGCCTGAACTGAATGAGAAGGACATAATTATCTATCATCTTTCAACTGGTAATGATCTGAATAAAAAGCTTGCAGAGTACAAATGTAAGAAAATTGTAATTTATCATAATATTACCCCACCTGAATTCTTTGAAGGTAATGATGAATTTATCAGGGATATCAACGCATGGGGGCTGGAAGGCGCAGAATTCTTAAGTGACAAGGTGGACTACTGTCTGGCCGATTCAGAGTTCAATAAAAAGGAGCTGATCGCTATGGATTATAAATGTGCGATCGATGTTCTTCCAATTGTAATTCCGCTTCACGATTATGAGAAAAAACCAGATAAAGCTGTGATCAACCGTTATAAAGATGGGTATACGAATATCATCTTTACCGGTAGAATCGCACCGAATAAAAAACAGGAAGATATCATTGCAGCATTTTATTACTATAAAAAGTACTGTAATCCAAAGTCCCGACTGATTCTGGTGGGATCTTACAAGGATACAGATGTTTATTATCACAGACTGAAGAAATATATCAAAAAGATCGGCGTAGATGATGTAATATTTACAGGACACATAAAATTCAATCAGATCCTCGCCTATTATAAGGTCGCAGATGCATTCGTGTGCATGAGTGAACATGAAGGATTCTGTGTTCCACTTGTGGAAGCAATGATCTTTGACGTACCAGTGCTCGCGTATCGTTCTTCCGCAGTGCCTGATACTCTTGGAGGAAGCGCATTTGTTGTCGATGACAAGGATCCGGTGTTTGTCGCTAAATGTCTAGAGAGACTGGTCAATGATCAGGAACTCAGAGAGAGTATTATTGAAAAACAGAAAAGAAGACTGCAGGATTTTAAATATGAAACCATTGCAGAACAGTTCAAAAATTATCTGAATAAATTCATTGAACAGCAGCAGTAGGACGGACTTGTGATGTACGCACCCAGTGCAGAAATGGAGGAGTAAATGAAGAAAATAGGTTTTGTTATCCCATGGTATCATAAAGAGATTCCTGGTGGAGCAGAAATGGAACTTCGTGGTACGGTTACACATTTGCATAAGAGCGGGTTTGAAGTAGAAATCATCACAACATGTGTTAAGGATTTTAATTCAGACTGGACGGAAAATTACTTTAAACCTGGAATCGAAGACTGTGATGGAATACCAATCAGAAGATTTAAGGTCAGAAAAGGAAATATGGAGGCATTTCACAAGATCAATTATAAGATCATGAATAACCTTCCAATTACAATAGAAGAAGAGGATATATTCCTGAAGGAAATGGTCAATAGTCCGGATATGTATGAGTATATCGCAGAGCATAAGGACGATTATCTTGTCTTTGCATTTATTCCTTATATGTTCGGTACGACTTATTATGGAATGCAGGCCTGTCTGGAGAAGGCGGTACTGATCCCATGTCTGCATGATGAAAATTATGCATATTTCCGTAGATTTAAGGAACTGTTCAGTAAGATCAACAGTATTATTTTTCATGCAAAACCGGAGATGGATCTGGCGAACAGACTTTATGATCTGTCAAAGGTCAATACGATCGAACTTGGAGAAGGCGTGGAAACAGACTTTGATTATAATGAGCTGCGTTTCCGCGAAAAATATAAGATCAATGATCCCTATATCATTTATGCAGGCCGTAAGGATGCAGCTAAGAACATCAATACACTGATTACTTATTTTAATGAGTATAAGAAGCGGAATGAAGGCAACTTAAAGCTGATCCTGATCGGTGGTGGCCAGGTGGAAGTACCAGCACAGATCAAAGAGGACGTAATAGATCTGGGATTTGTTGATATACAGGATAAATACGACGCTTGTGCAGGCTCACTGCTTCTTTGCCAGCCATCAAAGAACGAAAGCTTTTCTATCGTTATCATGGAGAGCTGGCTTTGTGAAAGACCAGTGCTTGTACATGAAGGCTGTAATGTTACAAAATATTTTGCAGAAAAGTCCAAAGGCGGATTGTATTTTAACAATTACTTTGAATTTGAAGGCTGTATTAATTATATAAAGGACAACCCAGAAACAGCAGAACAGATGGGACAGAATGGACGTCATTTTGTGCTTGATAACTTTAAATGGGATGTCATTGTAGACAGATTTATTCAGTTCTTTAATCAGGTAAGTGAGAAAAAAGAAGAACAGGATTAAAGAAGAATAGAAAAATTCCTGGTGATTAGTCAGAAGAAAAGACTTGGAAAGGTTGGAGAAAATGAAGAAGATAGCAATCATCAACCAGCGTTATGGGTTGGAAGTAAATGGTGGCTCTGAATTGTATTCAAGACAGATTGCAGAACGATTAGCAGCAAAGTACGATGTAGAAGTACTTACAACCTGCGCAGTAGAGTATGTAAAATGGAGCAATTATTATAACGAAGGCGTGGAAACGATCAATGGTGTAAAGGTCCGCAGATTTAAGACGGAACATGAACGTATTCCAAGAACATTTTCAGCGCTTGATTCCGCTATGCAGCAGAATCCAAATGCACCGAAAGAAGCATCAGACAGATGGATCGAGGCAATGGGACCATATGCACCAAAGCTCGTTGATTATGTCGATGAACATCAGGATGAATATGATGCAATAATTGTTGTCACATATCTCTATTATCCGGCAGTAAAAAGTATTGTCAGAGTAAAGGACAAAGCAATCTTTATTCCAACAGCCCATCAGGAACCATTTATTCACTTCAAAATGTACGAAGAAGTGTTTGAAGCACCAAAGGCTTATGTATTCCTGACAGATGAGGAAAAAGATCTGGTGCAGTCACTGTTCCATATCGAAGAGAAACCATACGAAGTTATGGGGGTTGGCGTTACTGTACCGGACAATGTGGATCCGGATGCATTTAAAAAGAAATACAACCTCGATAATTATATTATCTATGTTGGCCGTATTGATGAAGGAAAGGATTGTCCAAGACTGTTCCAATACTTTATGGAATATAAGAAGAGAGTAAAGAGTGACCTGAAACTTGTACTGATGGGAAAGGCAGTGGTTGAAGTACCACAGCATGAAGATATCATCAGTCTTGGATTTGTCAGTGATGAGGACAAGTTCAATGGAATCAAAGGTGCAAAAGCACTGATTCTTCCATCCAAGTTCGAAAGTCTTTCAATCTCTGTACTTGAAGCAATGACACTCTCTATTCCAGTTGTCGTTAATGGTATTTGTGATGTATTAAGAGGACATTGTGTTAAGAGCAATGGCGGACTTTATTATAAGAATTACTTCGAATTTGAAGGTTGCTTAAGATTTTTACATGAGCATCCTGAAGAATATAAGCAGATGTGCCTGAATGCACGTAAATATGTGGATGATTATTTCCAGTGGGATGATATCATGGCGAAGTTTGACAGAATAATAGAGAAAGTTGGCGAATAATGAAAAATGTCGGGGGGCAATACAGAAGCGCTCAGAATCGTAATTCCAGCAGTGAGGGCTGGAATCTGAAAACGGATCTTCTGTATTTAGGAATTTTAACATTTGTACTAACGATTGTATTAATTTATGAGATGAAGCTCTGGAGGATGGACATCAATGTTCCGATTGTCTATCTTGGCGGAGATGATTTTAGTACGCTGGCCAATGCAAAGAGTATGACAGAACAGCTCTGGAATTTGACAGCGGACAGGATGGGTGCTCCATATATCACATCCTACTATGATTTTACCTCATCGGTCATGCATAATTTTGACCTGTTTACACTAAAGATATTTTCAGTGCTGACACAGGACGCAGGAGTTGCAACAAATCTTGAATTCCTGACAATTCCATATTTTTGTGCTTTTATTTCTTACTTTGTTATGAGAGATCTGAAAATCAGCAGATGGGTCTCAGTCTGTGGTTCACTGGTGTTTGGATTTTCTCCATTCATATTTGTCAGAAGTTTGGCACACTTGGTATTGTCCACCTGCTATTTTGTTCCACTATCCGTGCTTTTGTGCATTTGGATATTTGAGCGGGACGATATTTTAGTCCTGAACAAAAGCTTTTTCAAAAATAAAAGAAATTGGATGGTGATTCTGTTCTGCGCATTGATCGCAAATAACGGAATCGTCTATTACCCATTCTTTACCTGTTTTATACTGGTGATTACCGGATTATCCAAATCAATTAAAAGAAAGGATATCCGTTATCTGGGGAAGGCATTTATTCCAATCGGCTTTATTGCTGGCTTTATTGTAATTGCATTGATCCCGGTACTGATCCATATTCTGAAAAATGGTGTCAATGGAGACGCGGTTGTCAGAGCTGGATTTATTGAAAGTGAGATTTATGGACTGAAGATGATTCAGCTGTTGCTTCCAATGAATGACCATGGGATCCCGATCGCAAAAAAGATTATTGATATGTATTGGGATAATTCTCCGTTAATTAACGAGAATGTATCCTCCTATATTGGACTGATGGGCGACTGCGGTTTTGTGATCCTTATGTTCAATATGTTTTCGGATGCAAAAGAGAAAAAAGGGACAAGATTACGTCTGTTATCAGAAATGAACATCTGGATGATCCTGCTTGGTTCTATTGGTGGAATCGGCACGATCTGGGCATTTTTTGTAACAGATAAACTCAGAGGATTTAACCGTGTATCGATATTTATCGGTTATGTCTGCATTTTGGGCTTTTGTCTTTGGCTCGATGAAATATATAAGAAAAGAAATAAAAGATGGATAGTGGCAGCAGGAAGCGTTTTTGCAGTGCTAGTCAGCATGGAACAGCTTCCAACAAGTAAGCTTCCATCTTATGACGATAATTATTATAACTATACTTCTGACCACGCCTTTGTTGGCCAGATCGAATCCATGGTAGAACCGAATTCCATGATTTATCAGATTCCGTATCTGGAATACCCAGAAGGAGGTTCTATTCACGATATGTATGATTACCACCTGATGACGGGCTATATTCATTCAAAAACACTCCGCTGGAGCTTTGGAAACATGAAAGGGACTGAAGGAGATGAATGGAATAAAAAAGTTGGAGCAATGCCGATCCCACAGATGGTCGAGTATCTAAAGGAAAATGGATTCGCTGGTATTTATATCGATAGAAGAGCATATACCGCACAGGAACTGGATGTTCTTGATCAGACACTGGAAGAGTGTACGGGAATGAAACCGATCATTAGTGAAAATGAGAATCTTGGCTTTAGCCAGTTCTTAAAATAAATCTAAGTTCAGGAAATGTTTGAAAGGGCAAAGAAAGGGAAAAAGAAATGAAGAACACAGAGAAAACTGCAGTCTCAAAGAAGCATTCATTTAATTTGGGCAAATATAAAAATGAATACATCAGTCTGGCAGCGATTACAGCAGCCGTTACCGTTTTACTGGTCTATGTACTGCAGTTATGGAACATGGATATCAACGTTCCGATTTCATATGCAGGAGGAGATGATTTTAGTCTTCTGACCAATGCAAAAACTATGACAGAACAGGCATGGAACCTGACTGCGGACAGGCTTGGCACTCCGTATGTCGCAAGTTATTATGATTTTACCTCATCAGTCATGCACAATTTTGATCTGCTGACACTTAAAATATTTGCGATGATTACAAGAGATGCCGGAAGTGCAATGAACCTTGAATACTTTTCTGTATTCTATTTATGTGCATTTATCTCTTATTTTGTAATGCATGAGTTGAAGATCCGTAATGTGATTTCAGTATGTGGATCAGTTGTATTCGCATTTTCATCTTATATTCTGATGAGAGGTACAGGACATTTCGTACTTACTACCTGTTATTTTCTCCCATTATCCGTTCTTTTATGTATCTGGGTATATGAAAGAGATGATGTATTTGTATTTAATAAGGATTTCTTTAAGAATAAGAGGAACTGGGTGGCTATTCTGTCAATCATACTGATTGCCAATAATGGTATTGTATACTATCCATTCTTTACCTGTTATATGCTTGGCGTTACTGCCGTTTCCAAGTTGATTAAGACAGGAAAATTAAGATATGTTGGAAAAGCATTTTCCATGATTGCCGGCATTTGTGTGTTTATCGGTATCGCACTTCTCCCGGTTCTTATGCATATATTGACATCTGGCGGAAATTCATCTGCAATCGTACGTGGCGGAGTTCAAGAAAGTGAGATGTATGGACTGAAACTGGTTCAGTTATTCCTGCCAGTCAACAGCCATGGAATAACACCAATTCAAAATCTGATCAGTGCTTATAATGATAATTCCATGTTCGTGAATGAAAATATCACATCCTATATCGGTCTGATGGGAACACTTGGCTTTATTATCCTTATTGCATTTGTGTTTGTTAGAAAAAGAAGTGCATTCTGTGAAAGAATGGCATTTCTTGCGGAACTGAACTTAGGACTTATCCTTCTTGGTACTGTTGGTGGATTTGGCGCAATTGTATCTCTTGTTATTACAGATAAGATCAGAGGTTATAACAGAATTTCTATTCTGATTGGTTATGTATGTATTCTTGGATGTTGTCTTGCAGTCAATGAATTCTACACTTACTACCATAAGAAACTTAAGAAATGGTTCCTTCCAGTATTCTGTGTTTTCTCACTGTTTGTCGTATGGGAACAGAATCCTGCTGGATATACACCTGCATATGATGCGAATTATGCAGCTTATATGATCGACGATGAGTTTGTAAAAGATATTGAGAATTCTGTTGATGAAGGTGCCTATATCTATCAGTTACCATATCATGAATATCCAGAAGGTGGCCCGGTCAATGACATGCAGGATTATCATCTGTATACCGGATATATTCATTCAGATACACTTAACTGGAGCTATGGAAGTATGAAAGGCTCTGATTATGATGACTGGAATAAGAATGTCAGTGAAATGGATTATCCTGAGATGGTAACCTACTTAAAGGAAAATGGGTTCAGTGGTATATATATTGATAGACGTGCTTATACAGAAGACGAAATCAATGAATTAGAAGCAACAATGACGCAGCTGACAGGTTCCGAACGCATGATCAGCCGAAACGATCATTTGAGTTTCTTTAAGTTTAACTAAAATATAATGTAGATAACAACAGAGCCTTATTGGTCACAGGACCGATAAGGTTCTGATTTGCAATATGGAGGGGATTGCAACGGTCCTGACGAAAGAGAAGGTTCTGATTGAGATACAGGTACAGGGCAGCTGCACAGAAAATTAATAAGAAAGCTGGATACAGATAAGTGAAAGAATTTTTCAAAAAGAATAAATATGAGTTCATAAGTGTTTGCGCACTGCTGGTACTCACAACTCTATTTTTGTATAACTTTATGCAGCTCTGGAGAGCTGATATTAATGTGCCATTTTCCTATTTTTGTGGAGATGATATGAGCATTCTTGCAAATGCAAAAGCGATGATCGAACAGGGCTGGAACATGACAGCAGATCGTCTTGGAGCGCCTTACGTGGCCGACTATTACAATTTCTCGACTTCCGTATTGCACAATGTGGATCTTGTAACACTGAAAGTCTTTACCATGATTACGAAAGATGCAGCAATGTCTGCAAATCTTGTCTATTTATCAGTTGTTTACATTTGTGCACTGGTTTCTTACTTTGTAATGAGAGAGTGCAAATTGACAAACTGGATCGCAGTCGGTGGTTCACTTGTATTTGCCTTTTCACCATTTATATTTATCAGAGGAATCGTACATATTGTTCTGACTACCTGCTATTTTGTACCTCTTTCGATCCTGCTCTGCATTTGGATCTATGAAAGAGATGATGTATTTGCGTGGAACAAAAATTTCTTTAAGAATCCACGCAATTATTTTGCGATTCTGTTTACATTTCTGATTGCAAATAACGGAATTGCTTATTATCCGTTCTTTACATGCTTTATTCTGCTTGTGACCGGAATTTCAAAACTCATCAAGACAAGAAAGTTCAATTATCTTGGAAAAGCTTTTGCAATGATCGGTTCTATTGTAGCTTTCATGATGGTAGCGATGATTCCAATCTTTATCCACTTGGCCAAATATGGAAAAGATGCGGACGAACTGGTAAGAGCGGGATTCTCCGACAGTGAACTGTATGGACTTAAGATTATTCAGCTGTTGCTCCCAGTCAACGGACATGGCAGTTACACACTGACAAAACTGATCAATGACTATGCTGAACAGGCACCACTGGTCAATGAAAATATTTCTTCTTATATTGGATTTATGGGAATTGCCGGCTTCGCAATTCTTTTAGTTGTTCTTTTCATCAAGAAAAAGAGCGCTTTATATGAACGACTGTATCTGTTATCAGAACTCAATCTTGGCATGGTACTGCTGGGCACGATTGGTGGATTTGGTTCCATATTTGCATTGTTTATCAGTGATATGATCAGAGGCTATAACCGAATTTCAATATTTATCGAGTATGTTTGCATTCTTGCATTTTGTATGGTACTGAATCATCTGTATAAAAAAGCGGCATTTCGGAGAAAAATAGTAATAATTGCAGCAGGCTGTCTGTTCACGGCATTTGTAATCTATGAACAGTTTCCATATGAGTATGTGCCAGCCTATGAATATTGTGATTCCCGCTATACAAGTGATGAACACTTTGTACAGCAGATCGAAGACTCAGTCGATGAAGGTTCAATGATTTATCAGCTTCCATATCATCAGTATCCGGAAGGTGGCTCTGAAAATGATATGAGCGACTATTCATTGTATACAGGTTATATTCATTCAAAAACGCTTAGATGGAGTTATGGAACTATGCGTGGTAGTGAAGGGGATAAATGGAATGAGAAAGTCAGTGCCATGGATCTCGAAGATATGGTGCAATATCTGAAGGAAAGTGGGTTCGCTGGAATCTATATCGATCGTCGTGCTTATGAGGAAGATGATCTGAAAGCGCTGGAGGCTCATTTGACAGAAATTATCGGAGCTGAGCCGATCGTGAGTGAAAATGAAAACTTAAGCTTCTTTAATTTCACAAATTAAACATTGTTTTATGGTAAATTTTATAGTATTATAGGAAGATAGAAAATGCTTCCTGTAGGGAAAAGCGTAGAAATATGTTGAAAAGTGGAAGACGGATGTCATTTACTTTTTACACAGACTGAAAGAAAATATTTAAAATGGAGCCATGCAGCATAATTTGTGGTCATTGATCACGTATTCTTTCAGTTACAAGATAAATGCATGGGAAAAAAATGAAAAGAACAGCTTTAATTATGGCCGGTGGCCGCGGTGAAAGATTTTGGCCAAGAAGTAGAAAATCATTACCAAAGCAGTTTTTATCACTGACTGATGATGGTAAAACGATGATTCAGCTGACTGTTGAAAGAATTCGTCCACTGGTAGAACTTGAAGATGTGTACATTGCTACTAATAAAGCTTACAAATCATTAGTTTTAGAGCAGCTTCCAGGACTTCCTGAGGAAAACATCCTCTGTGAACCAATCGGAAGAAATACAGCACCTTGTATTGGACTTGGCGCTGTTCATATTGCTAAGAAATATGATGATGCTACAATGGTTGTACTTCCATCAGATCACTTAATTAAGCATAATGATATATTTATTGATACATTTAAGGAAGGCTTTACAGTTGCAGAACAGGATGAAAATCTTGTTACAGTTGGTATTACACCAAACTATCCTGAAACAGGATATGGTTATATCAAATTTGATGCTTCAAAGAATATCGGCAATGCGAACGCAGTTGAAAAGTTCGTAGAAAAACCAAATCTTGAAGTCGCAAAAGAATATCTTGCATCTGGTGCATATCTCTGGAACAGCGGCATGTTCGTATGGAAGGTTTCTACGATCCTTAAGAAATTCGAAACTCTGATGCCAGACATTTATGAAGGTCTGTTAAAGATCCAGAAGGCAATTGGAACAGCGGATGAAGAAAAAGTTCTCAATGAAGAATTTACAAACTTCCGCTCAGAATCAGTTGACTATGGTATCATGGAGCAGGCTGATAATATCTACAGTCTTCCAGGTAACTTTGGCTGGGATGACGTTGGATCATGGCTTGCAGTTGAAAGAGTTAAGAATACGAACGAAGACAATAATGTTGTCAACGGAAATGTGGTTACAGTCAATACAAAAGACTGTATCATCGAAGGTGGAGACAAGCTGATCGCAACGGTTGGTTTGAAAGATATCATCGTTGTTGATACAAAGGATGCAACGCTGATCAGCTCTAAGGAACATGCAGGAGAAATCAAGCAGGTTCTTGCAAAATTAAGAGAGGCAGGAAAAGAAGAATATCTTTAATTCCTGAACGAAATACAGGCAACAACCTAACGTAATTTTCATTTGTAATATACAAATGACTATGCTATAATAGGGCGACAAATTTTTGATTATTTCAATAATTGTTTAATGGAGGAAAAAATGAAGAACGCATTAATTACAGGTATTACAGGCCAGGATGGTTCATATCTTGCAGAATTATTACTTGAAAAAGGTTACAATGTATATGGTATTATGAGAAGAAAATGTGAAGTTACTTATGGTAACGTTGAACACATTAAAGATAAAATCAACTTTATCTATGCTGATATGACAGATCCTATCTCTCTTATTTCAGCAATGAAGATTTCACAGGCTGACGAAGTGTACAACCTTGCAGCACAGTCATTTGTTGCTACATCATGGGATACACCACTTGGAACAGCTGATATCGATGCTATCGGTGTTACAAACATGCTCGAAGCAATCAGAACAGTAAAACCAGAATGCCGTTTCTACCAGGCTTCTACATCAGAAATGTTCGGTAAAGTACAGGCTATTCCACAGGATGAAACAACTCCTTTCTATCCAAGAAGCCCATATGGTGTTGCTAAATTATATGGTCACTGGATCACAAGAAACTACAGAGAATCTTATAATATGTTCGCTTGCAGCGGTATCCTCTTCAATCACGAAAGTGAAAGACGTGGTAAAGAATTCGTTACAAGAAAGATCACAGATGCAGTTGCAAGAATCAAACAGGGCATTCAGGATCACGTTGAATTAGGTAACATGGATGCAAAACGTGACTGGGGTCATTCAAAAGATTATGTAAAAGCTATGTGGTTAATGCTTCAGCAGGATGAACCAGATGATTATGTAATCGCTACAAACGAAACAAGAACAGTTAGAGAATTCGTTGAAACTGCTTTCAAACACGTTGGTATCGAAATCGTTTGGGAAGGCGAAGGCGTTGATGAAGTAGGTAAAGACAAAGCTACAGGTAAAGTATTAGTTAAAGTTAACCCTAAATTCTTCCGTCCAGCAGAAGTTGAACTTCTTATTGGTAATCCAGCAAAAGCTGATTCTAAACTTGGCTGGGTAAGAGAAATTTCTTTCTCAGAATTAGTTGAAAGAATGGTTAAGAATGATATGGAATTAGTTGCTCACGAAATCAAAGCTTCTAATCTGTAAGAAATAAACAGGAACAGAGCCATTATGGCAGGAACTGTTGAAAAGTAACGGGAATCTGGTCTGATTGGAGACCTGTTATAAGATAAAATGAAGCATAACAATCTTGATGGTAATGGAATCACGACTGCTATGTGACAATAAAAATCTGGGGGCTGTCCGCAAGTCGTATCGCAAAGTTAAAAGACTGATGATACAGACCGGTGTGACAGTCCTTTTGAATTATGGAGGAATACATTTCATGAAAGCATTAATTATCGGCGGAGCTGGCTTCGTAGGCAACTATCTGATCAGACATCTTGCAGAGGATCTGAAGTGGGAAGTATCTGTAACAAAGATGTCCCAGGAAGATATGAAGGATGAAAATATCACGAACACATATAACCTGAATATTCTGGATAAGGAACAGATCAGATCCGTACTTGAGCAGGCACAGCCTGACTATATTATTCATCTTGCAGCGCAGAGTTCAGTAGCTTTGTCATGGAAGAATCCATCACTGACGATTGATGTCAATATTAAGGGAAGTATCAATGTCCTTGATGTGATCAGAGACATGCAGATCAAACCAAGAATACTTCTGATCGGTTCCGGTGAAGAATATGGACATATCAAACCAGGTGAAAGCCCAATTGTAGAAGATAACGTAACAAGACCGGGTAATATCTATGCAGCAACAAAGGCATGTCAGAATATGATCGGTAAGATTTATGCGGATGCATATGATCTTGATATTATGAGCGTTAGAGCATTTAATCATATTGGACCGAACCAGGCACCTATGTTCGTTGTAGCAGATTTCTGTAAACAGGTCGCTGAAATCGAAAAAGGTGAAAAAGAACCAGTAATGCGTGTTGGTAATCTTAGCGCAAAGAGAGATTTTACCGATGTCAGAGATGTTGTAAGAGCCTATGGACTTCTGATGCAGAAAGGTGTCAAAGGCGAGACTTATAATGTTGGTAGTGGACATGCAATTGCAATTCAGGAGATCCTTGACAGAATCGTAAAACAGTCTGATAAGGATATTAAAGTTGAGGTGGATCCAGCAAGATTAAGACCTGTTGATGTACCAATTATTGAAGCAGATACAACAAAATTAAGAGAGTGTACAGGATGGACAACACAAATCGATCTTGACCGTACACTAGAGGAAACTCTGAATTACTGGAGAGCCAGAGTATAAGCAACACTGCACGGGCCAACAAGTATGTGCCTGTTTCCAGTGAGAAAGGTCTGAATTAAGATGGACTATCTTAAAAAAGTAAAATCAAGGCAGGGGTTTGAGATTCTATTCGGTGGAACAGTGCTCTTTTCCTTCCTTTTATGGGTGATATTTATTTTTGCAGGAGGAGCGGCAGGCAAACAGTTCGATATCTTTTTTGCGAGATGCGTGAACTTTATAGCAGACTCCTCTAATGTGACCGGATATAGTGCATGGCTGGATCCGTACAACAATACGATCAATGGGCTTGGGGAAAAGGCTTATCCGCCATTGACCTACGTTATGATGTACCTGATTTCAAGAGTGACTGATGCCAGCGCATATACCAAGAACTTTGTAAGTATGTATACAGATCCGAAATTCCTGATCATGTATATGATATTTACTACAATTGCAGTGGTTATGCTGTATACATTGTTAAGAACGATAAAAAAAGGCACAGAACTTGCAAAAAATATGACGGCTGCAGCCATTTGCCTTTCAGCACCATTTATATTTACATTTGAACGTGGAAATACAATTCTGTTTACTGCATTCTTATGTACATTCTTTTTCTTCTATTCGGATAGTAAGAATAAGGTGATGAAAGAACTGGCACTGATGAGCCTTGCAGTTGCTGCGGCATTTAAAATGACGCCTGCAGTACTTGGAATTGTGCTTCTATATAGAAAACAGTTCAAAGAGGCTGTCAGAACAGCAATCTACGGTGTTATAGCGGTATTTGGACCATTTATATTCTTACATGGAGGATTTTCCAATATACCACTGATGTTTCAGAATATGACGATGAATCTGAATGCATATACAAGCATTGAGGGCTGCACGCTGACTGCAAGTGTATTCCACTTCGGAAGTCTGTTCGACAGTTCTTATGAAATGAGTCAGAGCGCTATGAATCTGATGAAGAATGTGACGTATGTGATTTCAGGACTACTTCTGGTACTGGCACCATTTTACAGACAGTACTGGAAGAAAGTAGCGGCAGCAGTAATGGTTTTACTGATTCTGCCATCACATTCGGGATATTACTGTACCATGTATCTGATTCCAGTTATAATATTGTTCCTGAATGAAGAGCAACATCGTAATGTGGATTTTGTATACCTGATTGCATTTATTCTGATTGGCTGGGATTTTGTTAGTGATATTCAGCCATGGCTGAATTATAATGTGGCGATTCCAATTATTGTGATTGCACTTCTGATAGAGGCATTTGTTGATGTGATCCATGTGATAACAGACAAAATCTATAAGAGAGCGTAAAGAAATAAGGAAAGGTATAGTTACTGCAATAAAAAGTTGCTATGGTATATAAAAAGTAACTATTTAACTTAAAAATATTTGTAGTACTAAAAATACTTGTAATACCTAAAAATATCGTAGTACCTAAA
The DNA here is from genome assembly GCA_905215405.1 of uncultured bacterium. GTDB lineage: Bacteria > Bacillota > Clostridia > Lachnospirales > Lachnospiraceae > CAJMQE01. Next base: position 35,769 of record CAJMQE010000008.1, on the reverse strand, counting down.
AATACTTGTAGTACCTAAAAATATCGTAGTACTTAAAAATACTTGTAGTACTAAAAAATACATGTATTTCCTAAATCATCTATAGTACTTATAAAATCTATAGTACATAAAAAGAGATCCGAATCCGCAAGCTAGCGGACAGGATCTCTTTTTTATATTAGTAGAACAGAAAAGTGTGTTTTTACTTACTTTTCAAAATTTTTGTATGTGAACATTTTATTAAAGATGAACTGCATTACAGATACAAAGATCATACAGAGCAATTTTAATACCATCAGGTTCATGATGTTCTTAAATACTGCGATCAGCAGTGTGGATACCGCAATACCGGCAAGACAGATGGAACCATAGGAAATGAAGCGCTTGAAAATGTTATCTGTCTTCTTAAAGTTGAGAAAAGTGTTGGTCGTAAAGGTAAATGCAAACCCGCAGAGAGCGCCGATTACGTTAACGACCTCGGCCTGTATATTTGTAACATGTACTAAAACACCGAATACTGTGTATTCAAGGATTGCAGCGAGTACACCGAAGATTCCATACAGAACCAGATTACGAAAAGTCTCACTGTATCGAAGACGCATTGAGATCAGAGAGAGAAGTGTCTTCCCATAACTGATAATAAAAGGAATCAGACGTCTTTTAGATTCTCCGTACATACGTTTATCAAAATTAATTGGTGTTTCACCAATACGAAATGTATTGTCGCCATCACTTGTTGCAGCCATTTCCTGTCTGGATTTTTTTACTTCTTTTTCTTCTGCGGTTGTTCTGCGACTGGATTTGCCACTATTAGATGTGTCAGAACCGGAAATGCCGTTTTCTTTCTGCAGTTTAAGCTTTAATAGGACTTCTTCAAGTACATCATAGTTCTTGCATTGCAGGGAGATGGTCTTTAACTGCTGTGTGTTATACATACGAAAATCAGTAGAGAGATCATTGGCTTTAATGCCAAGAGAGATTCTGAAGACGGTATTTAAAATCTTAGACATAAAGATAGAAGATTTTTTATCGTTGGTCTTACCACCATTTACATATCTGGAACCGATGACCAGATCGTAACCACCGTCTATATATTTGTGGTAAATGTCTGGTATATATTTTGGATTGTGAGAACCGTCACTGTCCATAATTAAGAATTTATCCATTGCGGCGTATCGGATACCTGTTCGAAATGCGCCGGCAAATCCAGGTTCATCCTGGTTGATATAGGTTGCACCGAAGTTGGCACAGACTTCATTTGTGTTGTCGAGTGGTTTTGCGGTATCAATAACAAGTATTTCATAAGCTTCTCCTGTCAGTTCAATATTTTCGATGATCTGTGGCAGCAGAATCTTCAGGTTTTCAGCTTCTTTATAAGCCAGTAGTACAATACTAATTCCCTTTTTCATTTTTGAGCCTTCCTTTATATGATTTATCAATGCGTAAAGACGCTTTGGAATGATAAAGTGTTTCTAATAAAAAGTATAATGACAAAACAGGTACGAGGCAATATTATCCACATGATTGCCTCAAAATTGCCACATTATCCAAAACGTCGAAAAATGTCATAAAAATATTATAGACCTTAATTCGTAAAATTCTATGTCCTGTTGTTAATTTTTTACCAATTATCTAAAAAAGACCATTGCTTCGTGCAAAAAACATAAAAAAGAGTACGGAAAAGTGAAAAAAATAGCTTGCAAAAGCAAAAACTGTATGATAAAATCTAGTTATTGTTTATATGGATGGATTCCCGAGCGGCCAAAGGGGGCAGACTGTAAATCTGTTGACATCGTCTTCGAAGGTTCGAATCCTTCTCCATCCATTGAAATTGTTGAATTACATTTATGTGGTTTTATGATTTTATGAAACTGGAAGTCCAGTTAGCCGGCGTGGCGGAACTGGCAGACGCACAGGACTTAAAATCCTGCGGGAGTTAAATCCCATACCGGTTCGATTCCGGTCGCCGGCATTTACTTTAAAGGCTCAACCCTTACGAATGATAGGGGTTGAGCCTTTTTCGTTAGATCAAGAAAAACTATAAGAAACGTATCAGAGCCGGAACTCCATAGATGATAGACCGAGGTCGGGTACATTGGCCTTTGGCAGAATATATGGTATGAGGAAAGGGATGCACTGTAAATGGACATATCTTGAAATGCATTCTGACGCGTTGTATAATGAGTTGAAAAACAACGAATGAGAAGCTGGCTGTTAAATGAATAAGATAACAGGATCAACTGGTAAAGTATAAAAATGAGAGAGTAAGAGGAAAAAACAGATGACAATCGTATTATTACTGGCAGGTCTGATTGTAATGGGCCTGGCAATTTCTGTTCTGTATGAAAAACAGGATCTGATCAAGACAGCGGTAATGGCACTGGCAACTTATCTGCTGAGCTATATACTGATTTCAGGAGTGCTGTTCGCAGCTGATGTATTTACAATAAAGGGGTGTGTAGCAGCAGTTCTGCTTTTTGCGGTTATTTTGTTCCTGGTCGTGTTTTTGGGCTTCAGAAGAAAGCCATCCGTTACATTTAACTGGAAAAGTAGTGTGATTCCTTTGGCTATATTTGTAATCGTACTTCCGGTTACATTTCAGAAATTTGGATTCTTTGGGATGGGACAGGACCAGGGGGTATATCAGACAAAGGCAATTGCATTAATGTATGGATATACAAAGAATGCATTTGATCTGGACGAGCTGGACAGGCTGATTGTCAGCAATCCACAGGATGTGGCAGGATATAAAAGTGGTATCGCTGAAGCATATGGCATGAATCTGTATAATGATACACTGGATGAACCAGTTGGCTATCAGGTTGGAGAAGGTGCATTTCATGGAATACCAACTTATCCTGCAGTACTGGCACTCTGGGGAAGCATTTTTGGCTATCAGAACATGGGAGGCGTGAATACACTGTTCCTGCTCTGCGGAATCTTCCTATTGTATGGCATATGTGAGAATTTACGGATCAAGCGATCACTGGGAATTGCAGTGACAGCTATATTTGCAATTTCTCCTATGGTTCTATGGGTATCCAAATCAACACTGACAGAAAACGTAACGATTCTGATCATGGGGGCATTCCTATACCTGCTGACAGATTTGAAACATGAAGGTTACCGCTGGCTGGCATGGTTCCCGGTTGCAGTGTTTGCATTTTTACATGTATCGGTTTATGTTATGATGCCGATGTTCGTTATTATTTTTGCAGTATACTATCTGATGACTGGGCAGAAACGATTCCTGCTTTCAACGATCTTTGCAACAGCAGCTTACAAGCTGGGATATATGATGATGATGAGCGTGTCACAGGCTTATACAGAAGGAAATTATGACTTTATTCAAAGACTGGGCATCAGTCAGCGACATATTCCAATGTATACAACGATCGTAGTTGCAGTTATTATTGTAATTGCAATGGTTCTGTTGTTCGTACCATATAAGAAAGATGCTATCAATAGACTGGCAGATGCAAAATGGTTCCGTTTCGTTATGGGATGGTGCGCAAGACTGGCAATCGTTGGATGTGCGTATGTTGGATATAAATACATCAAACACAGTAATTTTTCTCTGACGAATGCAACGATGTATGCATACTGTGCAGCAAGTGCAATCGTTGTGATTCCGCTGATCATCGCAACAATTATGGTCAAACCGAAGCTGATGATGAAGAATCTTGAGAGTGCGTTGCTGGGCTTTATGTTCTTCTACTGTGTGATCATTTATTCGACAGTACTGAGTCCATATGTAATTTATTATAATTACTACAGCAGATATGCAACTGTTTATCTGTCAATTGTTCTCGTATTTTTTGCAGTATTGCTGACGAATATGGGATCGGTGAGAAGACTGACAGAAAAGTGGACAAAGTATCCGCTTGGAGTCGTGATCCTTGTGATTGCAGTAGTAGTTTATGCTAGATATGATATCTTTATAGCGCATACGCAGGATGAAAGTCGTATGGACTGGGATATGGTCGAAGAAGTTACAAATATGGTGGGAGAAAATGATGCACTGATTATAGATGGGGATATTAAAAATCAGTTGTTATATACTACGAAAATACTCAGTGGGGCAAAAGTATTTCCAGTCATTGGAGACGCAGAACATACGGTAGAACGTGCAAAGCAGTTCGCCGATCATGTTTATTACATAAAGGGAAATCAGGATGAGACATCAAACGTTTCTCTTACCAGCGTGGATGAAACGGTATTTGAGAAAGTCTATACCGGGGATAATTATTTTCGGGTGTATGATAAAGCAGTTGCACAGCCAGGTCAGATGCCATATACGCTGACCAGTGTAGTGGAATCATCGCCTGTAGAAATGTATCGCGTCAGATAAAAATTAAGGAAATCAGGCTGTCGGGGACAGTAGAAATGGAGTATAAATGGTAAATATCAATGGCAGATTATCAATCGTGATGCCAGCATACAATGAGGGAGAGCGAATATATCACAACATTCTGGAAACAATAGGTGTTGTAGGCGGATTTGTGCAAGATTTCGAACTTGTTGCGGTGAACGACGGTAGCCGTGACAACACCAAAGCAGAGATTAAGAGAGCAATGGAAAAAGACTCGAGAGTACGAATGGTCACATCTGATACCAATCATGGAAAGGGACGTGCCATCATTTCCGGAATTGCAGAGACGACGGGTGACTATATCGTATTTCTGGATGCAGATCTGGAACTGTATCCGGATCAGATAGAAGGCTTTCTTAAGAAAATGATTCGTGATCATGATGATGTAGTGATCGGAAGCAAATTACACAGGGATTCACAACTCGTATACCCAGTGTACCGGAAAGTGATGAGCATGTGTTATTATCTGATGCTGCTGGTCCTGTTTCGACTAAAGCTGAAAGATACCCAGACGGGCCTGAAACTATTCAGGGCAGATGTGATTAAGCCTGTTGCACATTTGATTAAAACATCTGGATTTGCTTACGATATTGAGATACTGGCGGCAATCAACAGGAGAGGCGGACAGATCGGAGAAATGCCGGTAAAAGTAGTCTATGTCAGAGAGCGGGGAAACCGCCGCATTGGCCTTTCAGACATTGCAAAGGCTTTTCGTGACACCTGGGTAATCTTCTACCGCCTATATATTAAAAAATATTATGACTGAGCATATGCGCAGAAAGTGCAGACAGATTAATTTGTTTTCTGAAGAAAAAGGATAAGTGTAGTCGACTTATCCTTTTTATGTATAAAGATTTATATTGTGATTTTATTACAATAGTGTTACAATTTTCATAGTTAACTGGTAAAAACCAGTAAGGCCCGGATAATTGAATAAAGAGGGCGGGAGAGTAAGTGAAAGGTTCGAAGGATGAAACTTATAATACAGATACCATGCTATAATGAGGCAGAAACGCTTGAGGTCACTCTAAATGATCTGCCGAAGCATATTGATGGAATAGACGAGATTGAATATTTGATAATTGATGATGGAAGTGTGGATAATACTTCGGAAGTAGCGAAGGAATGGGGCGTACACCACATTGTCCGATTCAGACGTAATAAAGGGCTGGCCAAAGGATTTATGGCTGGCTTGGACGCATGTCTGCGAAACGGAGCTGACATTATTGTCAATACAGATGCAGATAACCAGTATTGTGGTGAAGATATTGAAAAACTGGTCAGACCGATCATTGATGGAAGTGCACATATTGTAATCGGGGAAAGACCTATTGATGATACGGAACATTTTTCACCAATCAAGAAGAAGTTACAGCATTTTGGAAGCTGGGTCGTAAGAAAAGCCTCCAAGACAGGAGTCCCAGATGCACCAAGTGGATTTCGTGCATATAGCAGGGATGCAGCACTCAGACTCAATGTTATCAATGACTACACCTATACACTTGAAACAATTGTACAGGCAGGCCGTGAAAAAATGGCTGTTATATCTGTTCCAATCAGAACAAATCCGGAATTGAGAGAATCCAGATTATTTCACAGTATGTGGGGCTATATTAAAAAATCTATGCTTACGATCATCCGAACATATCTGATGTATCGTCCGCTGTATTTCTTCATGATCATTGGAGGACTTTGCAGTATTGTTGGTGTTGGCGTATTCTTCCGTTTCTTTGTTTACTACTTAACTGGAAATGGAAATGGACATATACAGTCACTGATCTTTGCCAGTATGATGATCGTTATTGGATTTCAGACAATTGTTGTCGGTCTGCTGGGAGATGTGATTTCTGCAAATAGAAAGATTCTGCAGGATGTGCAGTATCATATGAGAAAGATGAATTATGACATGGAGAGCATGAAGACACCTGTTTATGAGACATCCGATCTGAAGACAAAGAGCAATATTAAATATACAATGCAAAATCTTGTTTCACCTAATGGAAAAGAGGCAGGGAAACAAGAACCAAAACAGACAAATGGAAACGAGTCAGAAAGGAATTGTGTACAGTCATGAGCCAGAAAAAGCGACTTCTGATCACAGGATCAACATTCCCAAGGTTTCGGGGAGATACAGAACCAAGATTTCTGTACGATCTGGCAAAATCGCTAACAGCTTATTATGATGTGACCGTACTGGTTCCAGCGGCACCAGAAGCAAAAGAGCAGGAAATATGGAATGGCGTGAAGATTAGAAGATATCAGTATTTTCCAGTCAAATCGCTGCAGACACTGTGTTATCCTGGTGCGATCGTTCCGAGAATCAGGGAAAAGAAAGCCAGGGTATTACTTGTACCATGGCTTTTTGGCGCCTTATATTTCAACCTTTGGAGAATGAGAAAACAATATGATATTGTGCATGCCAACTGGCTGATTCCACAGGGAATCGTACAGGCATTCCTGTCCAAGCCATACGTGGTTACCGGGCATGGCGGTGATGTGAAATCTCTCAACAAGGGAGTTATGAAAAGGCTCAAGCGCAGATGCATCAGAAAGGCTTCTTATGTAACGACTGTTTCAGAACCTCTGATGCAGACAGTAAATGAAATTTATCACAACGAACATACAGCTATTATATCCATGGGATGCGATACCGATAAATTTGGAAAAGAGTATCGAAAAGAGAATTATTTTGGTCAGAATGGGCGAAAGGTGGTTCTCTTTGCAGGAAGACTGGCTGAAAAAAAAGGCGTTACCTATCTGATCGAAGCAATGAGAAATACAGATGCAGTGCTTGTGATTGCCGGTGATGGTCCATTGCGGGAAGCACTGATGGAACAGGCGCAGGAATTTGGAGACAGGGTAAAATTCCTTGGAGCAAGAACACATGAGCAGTTGCGGGATATTTATGCAAGTGCAGATCTGTTCGTAGCTCCCAGCATAACGGCATCGGATGGAGACCAGGAAGGATTCGGCCTGGTCATATTGGAAGCGATGGCTTCTGGGCTTCCTGTTATTGCATCGAAATCAGGCGGAATCATTGACCTGATACAGGATGGAAGCAACGGATTACTGACAAAGGAAAAAGATAGCCAGGACATAGCAGACAAGATCAACAAACTGCTCAGTGATCAAGAATTGTGCAGACGTCTGACGGAAGAAGGCGCGAAAACAGCTGCGAAATATGACTATTCTGAGATTGGAAAACAGTATGCTGCTATTTTTGATGCATGTCTGAAACAGGTTTAATATATAGGTAAGCAACCGCATATAAATAAGAACAAGTCATGATTAAGATGGACAGGAAACAGGGTGAAGTCTGTTTTTTGTATAATAAAGGGGGTGCCACAGGAAATATGGGTAAGATTGCGTTAAATTATATATATCTGAGTGAAAATCATGCAGGTGGAAAAGACCAGGTCGCATTGAATCTGCTTCGTGGATTTAAGGAAAATGAACAACTCGATAAGATGATTATCATATGCCTGGATTACTCTTATGAATTATTAAAGAGCATGGCACCGGAGGCAAAGTTCATTACAATTGCCGGTTCACATGGGAAATCAGAGCTTTCCAGACTGTGGCATATTATGTATATCAACAGCTTTGTGTTGCCAAAGATCATCAGACAACATGATATATCACTGGTATTTCATGCAAGCTGCACCAATGGGCTGTTCAAGTATAAGGTCCCATCTGTTGTTATTCCGCATGATATCAAAGCGGTATCCCACAGAGTGATCGGAGATGTTAAGATTCCTTATTTTAAATATTTTCTCTATCGGATCATGTATCGAATGGATTTTACACATAGTGACAGAATCATTGCGATCAGTGATTATGATAAAGCGGAAATATCCAGATTTTATCCGGCATTTGCGGAAAAAGTCAAGAAAATTTATAACCCAATACGAATTGAAGAAGAGTCCTATCATGGACATACAGGTACGAATAGGCATATTGTGGCGCTGAATATCCAGTTCCATCACAAGAATACCATTACGCTTATTAAGGCGTTTGAACGGATAAAAGAGCAGATCGACAGTGATCTGATCCTGATCGGAAATGTTCCAGAACGTATGAAATATCTGATGGACTATGTGGATGAGCACAGGCTTGGAGACCGAGTTAGATTTACAGGGTTTCTGTCCGGGGAAGAGAAGAGAATGTTACTGGAAGACTGTCAGCTTTACGTCAATCCCTCTCTTTTTGAAGGATTTGGTATGACGGCGGTGGAATCCATGATCTTAAAGGTACCAACATTGCTTTCTGATGTATCAGCCAACAGGGAAGTGACGCATGGTATGTGCTGCTATTATAGCCCTGCAAATGATGAAAAGGAACTTGGAAAAGCGATTCTTTCCTGTCTGAATACAACTTATGAGCAGGAAAAACTGGATGAGATCAGCGAAACGATGAGTGCAATATACGATTACAGAATGATCGCCAACGATTATATGAATCTGTTTGATGAGATGCTGAGAAAATAGGGAGTCAGAGATGAAGACAACGAAGACGATAGCGGTGATTACGCCGGTTTATCATGGAATACAATATATCGGCAAACTGATTCACAATGTGGATTTCTGCGCAAAAAAACTGATCCGTGTGTATCCGGAGGCGACAGTGGAGTATCTGCTGGTAAATGATAGCCCGGATAACTGGATTTCTAGTGAACAGGAACAAGCTTATAAAAAACAGGCATCCAATTGCAGCGTTTCGTTCTATCAGAATGCTGAGAACAGCGGTATTCATCAGACAAGAGTGCATGGACTTAACAATACTGATGCAAAGTATATCTGTTTTCTCGATCAGGATGATGAATTGCACGAAGATTTTTTACTATCTCAATATAAGCAGATCGGAAAACATGACATCATAGTTGGAAATGGCGTCCGCAGAAATCAGGAGTGTACAACAGATGCGAATACGGTTAAGCTATACCAGAGAAAGGCAGCGCAGAGACTTGTCAGACATCCCTTTTTTTATGTGTATGGAACGGATATGATATTTTCTCCGGGACAGTGTCTGATCCGGAAAGCTGCAATTCCACAGGAATGGGTTCAGAATATTATGAAAGTCAATGGCTGCGATGATTTTTTGTTGTGGCTTCTTATGATGCAGAAAAACTGCAGTTTTGGTATCAACGAACAAATTATCTATACCCATGTAGAAACAAAAGACAATTATTCCTCATCGTCCCAGTGTATGACGGACTCTTTTATGGAGATGTGTCAGATATTGGAAGATAAAAAATTGTGTAAAAAGACTTTAGTAAATGTATTGAGAAGACGATATCAACTGAAAAATAGTGTGGAGAACAGCAACAATATGTGGACAAAAGCAGCTTGCGTGGTTCGAAATGTGGATATCATATTAGTAACACTATTTTATAAAATGTGCGGATATCACTGACGGGCAGTAAGGACAGGCCATAACAGTCAGTATGGATAGACGCATGGATCAAAGGGCAGGAGTATAGTATGAAGACAGTATTAACGATCTATAAGAATATTTCCATGCATAATCTGAAAAAAGCATTGAACTACGGTAAACAGTACGGAATTTCTGGACTGTTCGCACGTTTGATGGGAAAAAATACGCAGCAGTCATCCGTATCCTATGAGGAGTTCGTCAAAAAGACGATGCTGACACAAGAGCAGTTACAGGTGTTCAGAGACCAGAAATATGCATATGAACCGCTGATCAGTGTGATTGTAGCGGGGAGTCAGGAAGAGACAGAGGACTGGATGCAGCACTGGAAACAGACTTATAGCAAATACGAACTTCTTACCATGAATTCTCTGACAGATCCCAAAGAGGCGGCACGGACATTTCAATCCTCTAGGGGTGAGTATGTTGTCTTTGTGGCAGCGACAGACCGTGTGGAGGAAACAGCGCTTTCCAAAGTGGTGGAACGTATCAATGAAAATAGGGCAGAAATGCTTTATGTGGATGAAGATGAGTTCAGAGAGAATCTTGAACACAGAGGAAATCCCTTTATGAAGCCGGATTATAACCCGGATCTGTTAAGAAGCTGTAACTATTTTGGGAGACTTTGCTTTATCGGCCGAAAATTAATTGACCAGCTGGCACTGTTCGTAAATGAAAAAACCGAGCAGGGAGCAGGAACTGCCTGGTATTATGATCTTCTCTTAAAGGCGTCCATACAGGCAATCGCAAATGCGTCACATCAGAGGGAACAGCATGGAACACAAAGAGAAGGACAGGAACATATCCTTCTTGGTGTGGAGCATTTGGCAGAAGTGTTATTGCATACAAATGAGGACCCTGTGATTCAGGCACAGTACCGAATGAAAGATGCGGATGTGTTGGCAGTGCTGGATGAACATCTGAAAGATTGTGGTATTCATGCACATGCAGAAATTGATGAGCAGGCAGGAAAAATCCTCGTGGAAAATGGAGTACAGTTCGCACTGACAAGGGTAGTCTATGAGCTGGAAAATGGTCCAGCACATCTGCCGCTGGTATCGGTGGTAATTCCCAACAAAGATCACATTGATGATCTTGAACGTTGTATTCTCTCTATTGAGGAGCAGACAGAATATCCAAATTATGAAATCATTATCGTGGAGAATAACAGTGTACAGAAAGAGACATTTCAGTATTATAAAAAACTGGAAGACGGGAATCCGCATGCACATGTCATCTACTGGATGCATGAGTTCAATTATTCTGCAATCTGCAATTATGGGGCGAATTACTGCAAGGGTGAGTACATTCTGTTTCTGAACAATGATACAAGACTTCGTTCTGACTGCATTACGGAGATGGCAGGTATCTGCAGCAGATCGGAAGTGGGAGTCGTTGGAGCCAAGATGACTTATGATGACAGGACAATTCAGAGCGCTGGAGTCATAGTTGGATTGAAAGGTGTCGCTGACAGTATTATGGTCGGAGAACCGGAGGAGGCGTATCTGCACAGGGGAAGAAGCCTGATGTGTCAGGAGTATAGCGCGGTTACTGCAGCCTGTATGATGACTACCCGTGAAATTTTTCGGGAAACAGGAGGATTCTGTGAGTCACTTCCTGTCGCATTTAATGATATTGATTATTGCCTTAATGTACTAAATTATGGTAAAATAGTACTATACACACCATATGCAAGGTGTTATCATTTCGAATCAAAATCGAGAGGGACAGAAAAAACATTCAGCCAGGTAAGAAGGTTTAAGAAGGAAATAGCATTTTTCCTGCATGAGTGGAGACAATTTCTCAAACATGAAGATCCGAATTATAATAGAAATCTGTCATTGGATAGAGGTGATTATAGTTACAGGAATATTTCAGAAGTGAAAGAGTAGGGTAACAAAGATAAATCTGTGCGGGAGATGACGGGTATCGTCAGCTGGCGAAGCGGTGAAAAGCTGGCAGCAGATTGCGGTTCGTTACAAAAATAATTAAGATACACAAGGAGAAAAGGTTAGTATGAAAAAAAGAATGCAGAAGTGTCTACTTGGACTGACTGTGGCCCTGACTGCAACGGGGATGCTCATGGTCAATGCCCATGCGGCAGAAATACCATCTAAGACAACACCGTATTATGAAAGCGATGGCAGCAGATATGATGGTTGGTATCATATTGACGGAAGACAGTATCGTTTTACAAATGGTATGGTATCATCCCAGACTGGTGTTGATGTATCCAGACATCAGGGTACGATTGACTGGGAAGCAGTTCAGAATGATGGAATTGAATTTGCAATCATTCGTATTGGATATGGGGACGATGATCAGAGTCAGGATGATTCAAAAGCCAATTACAACATGGACGAGTGCGAAAGACTTGGAATTCCTTATGGCGTATACATTTATTCCTACGCTGAAAATGATGACAACGCTTATAGTGAAGTTGCACATACCGTTCGTATGTTAAGAGGAAGAAATCCAGAAGTCGGAGTTTACTTTGATAGTGAAGATCCAGGTGCCTATGCAGCAGCTGGCGCAGATGGAATGAACAGATTTGCTGAAATCTGGCTCAAAGAGATGAGTGGAACACATGGATTTAGCAATATCGGTACATATGCAAACAGATACTGGTTTACAAGCATTTTAACTAGTGATGTGATTCGTGAATACAATGTCTGGGTTGCTCAGTACAACAGTGAATGTACTTATGACGGCGAATTCATGATGTGGCAGTATTCCCATGCAGGTACAGTTGATGGAATCAGCGGTGTGGTCGATATGGATGTCAGACTTGTAGATCCAAATCCGAACCCGGATGATTACAATGGACCAAGCGAAGAGGAAATCAAGCAGCAGGAACGTGAAGAACAGGCGGCAAAAGGAATTTATGAAGGCGTTGATTACTCAGATGTTTACAACAGAGATTACTATGCAGCAAATAATGCAGATGTCGTAAATACATTTGGTAACGATGCATATCTTCTGTTAGAACATTTTGTAAATTATGGTATGGCAGAAGGCAGACAGGGAAATGCGTCATTTAACGCAGCGAACTATGCTTCAGCGAATCAGGATCTGAAAAATGTATACGGAAATAACTGGAAACAGTATTACCAGCACTACATTAATTTTGGTAAGAGCGAAGGAAGACCGATTTCATCAAATACGATTTATAAAGGTGTTGACTATGCGGCTGTTTACAACAAGGATTATTACATGGAAAACAATGCAGATGTAGCAGCAGCGTATGGCAATAATGCAGAAGCGTTATTGGAACACTTCGTTAATTATGGTATGGCAGAAGGCAGAAAAGCAATCAGCTCATTTGATGTCCTGGATTATAAGGTCCTGAATAAAGATGTAGCGGCTGCTTATGGAAATGATCTGAAGATGTATTATCTGCACTATATCAATTTTGGTAAGAGCGAAGGCAGAAAGATTCAGTCTGACACAGTATACAGAGGAACTGATTACTCCGCTGTATATAATAAGGACTTCTACTATAACAGATATGAAGATGTCAGAAATGCATATGGCAATGATGCAAAAATGCTTCTTGCTCATTTCGTAGCATTTGGTATGTCAGAACAGAGACAGGGTAGTGAGAACTTCATCTTCTCAGTATACAAAACAAAAAATAAAGATGTTGCAGAAGCATATGGAACTGATAATAAGATGTATTATCTGCACTACATCAACTTTGGTAAGAGCGAAGGCAGAGTCGCAAAGTAGAACATAATTGTACATAACCTGACAGAATGTATAAAATAATGCAGAAAGATTGGTGGATACGACTGATTGTTCAGTAAATCCACACTGACAGACAGGTATGTTACAGGTAATATAGTAAAAAAGTCCCTCCAAATATCAGAAAAACTGGTATCTGGAGGGGCTTTTTTATGGAAACACATCTGCATATGAATGGAAAACATGAAATCTGATATATTTTGCATAGTATATAAGTACCTTGAGGTTGTGACCAGACGAAGAGCAGGAAGAAAAAAACTATTAGAAATCCAGTATTTTTGCGTGTTCCAAAAAATACGTTATAATATTTGCATAATATTCACAAAATGTGTACAATTTGACAAAATGCGTCAATTTTATTTACTAACAGGGGGATTAATGATATACTTTACCTATGTAAATGCCTAAATGAGAGGCATTAAGTATTTAGTGAAGAGGAAAAGGGATGTATCAGAATAAAGAAAAGTCACAGAATTTAATTTTGTTTGTCGTGGATGCAGTATGCCTGTATATCAGCTATTACCTGGCGGGGTATCTATGGCTTTGTGTATACAAGCAGTTTGCGGCGGGAGACGTGGAACAGCGGCTGTATCAGCATCTGGGAACATTATTACTGGCCTTTGTAGTCGCAGTAATATTTTTTTGCAATAATCGTGATTTTACAAATCGAGGGAAATATCTGGAGTTTAAAGAGGTTATTAAAGTTAATCTTGCAATGGGGGCAAGCATTGCAATTATCTCTCTTATTAATCATACGCCGGTTGAAATGTCAAGAGGCGTTTATCTATTAACAATACTGATCAATGTATTTGTGATGTACGTCGTTCGTTTATTAGCGAAGTTCTATCTGTTAAAGATTCGAAAGAACAATACCTATACACCACAGTTATTCCTAATTACAACTAAAGACCGTGTCGATACAGTTCTGAAAAGAATGAACAGACGTGCAGAATGGACCAATAAGATCACATCTGTTGTCATCATTGATGAAGATATGGTGGGACAGACGGTAGGCGATCATATTCCAGTCGTAGCAAATGTAGATACGGTTATTGACTATGCCAGAACGACAGTTATTGATGATGTTTTTATCAATGTTGAAAATACAACAGGCAAACTTCTCAGAAATATCATGATGGAATTTGAAAACATGGGGGCAACGATCCATTTGAATGTGCAGGAACTTGAAGATCTCGATGATTTCGATAGAACACTGAATATGTTCGGTGATATTCCGGTCGTAACATTTGCAAATAAGTTCTATGATCCAAGGAAACTTGCAGTCAAACGTATCATGGATATCTTTGGTAGTCTGGTGGGAATTATGATTACAGCTGTTGTTACGATCTTTTTGGCGCCAGTGCTTCTGATCGAATCACCAGGACCATTGATCTTCAAACAAAAACGTGTTGGTAAAAATGGCCGTTACTTTGATATCTACAAATTCCGCTCCATGTATCCTGATGCAGAGAAACGTAAGAAAGAACTGATGGATAAGAATGAGATGAGTGGCCTTATGTTCAAGATGACAGGTGATCCACGTATCACCAAAGTTGGAAAATTTATTCGTAAAACAAGTCTGGATGAACTTCCACAGTTCTTCAATGTTCTGAAAGGAGACATGAGTCTAGTAGGAACACGACCACCTACGGTCGATGAATACAAACAGTATGAAACTTACCATAAGCGTAGACTGAGCACAAAACCGGGAATCACTGGGATGTGGCAGGTAAGTGGCAGAAGTGATATCGAAGATTTTGAGGAGGTCGTAAGACTGGATCTCAAATACATAGATAATTGGAGCCTGGGGCTCGATATCAAGATAATATTTAAGACAGTCATGGTTGTCTTAGGGAAAGGTGGAGCTAAGTAAGAAACATGATAATACTTAAGTTTTTATTATTATGCGTGGTACTGTTTATCGTTCCTGAATTAATCGGACTGATGATAAATAGTTTTACGAATAATAAATATGATTATATTTTAAATTATGTGGTAGGCATGGTTACACTATTTGCAGTGTTTCAGCTGATAGCAGTTCCATGTATTATTGCAAAGACGCAGTTTCGTGTAGTCGTCATTGCATGGTTCGCAGTTATTGCGATACTCTGTATCGTATCACTGGTAAGACTGGTTTCCAGTCGTGAGGAATATAGACAGGATATCAAGACTAAGATATCAAATATTTCATTATCAGCACCAAAGATCGTGGCATTGCTGTTAATGGCGGCACTGATCATATTTCAGTGCTGTATGTACGTATTTTATCAGCATACAGATGCGGATGATTCCAGATACGTTGTCAATGCGCTGGAAACATACAACAGCAACACCATGTTCTTGAATAATCCAATTACAGGGCAGGCAGGAACAGAGTTTGTTGGTGAACTTGTAAAGGACGTAACATCACCTTGGGTATTATTCATTACATTGATCGCGAAAATGATACTGATTCATCCGACAATCGTAGCACATACGATTTTACCACCAATTCTGTTAGTGCTTGCATATGCAGTATACTGGCTGCTGGCAAGAAAACTGTTCAGAAAAGATACTGTTTTATGTGCAATGTTTGTTTCACTTGCATCGGTGATCAATATTTTTGGTAACTCATCAGTGTATACCGGAGAAACATTTCTACTTACACGTGTTTGGCAGGGAAAAGCTGTATATTGTGGAATTATGATACCAGTTCTTTTATTATTCCTGCTTAACATTTATACGTATAAACGAATTAATGCAAATTATATTGTACTTGGCATTGCATCCATTGCGGGTTGCCTGATGTCAGGTATTGGTATTGAACTCACCGCGATTATGATTGGTGTTTTTGGTTTTTGGAATGCAATTGAAAAGAAGAGTTTTAAAGCGATACTGCCTGTGATCGTGGCTTGTATGCCATGTGTATTTTACGGTATTCTTTACTATTTATTTAGCAGATAGAGGACAGGAAAATGAAAGAGTTAATCATAAAAGTTTTAGAGTTTTTTAAAATGTATAACGGACAAAGCATTATGTGGATCTTGCTTGTTCTGGGAATGGTTTATATTTTCTATGCCCACAAGAGACTTAGAAAAGCGATTGTTTATCCAGTATTCTGTATTGATCTGATTATTACAAATCCACTTCTTTACCAGAAAGTATGGGTAAAACTGATAGGCGATACGTATTGGAGAATGTTCTGGATTCTTCCAGTGGTATTCATTATCTGTTTATGTGCAACGGATCTTGCGAAAAAAATCTCATCCAGATTTTCTACTGGAGGTGACTGGATAAAGATTGGTGTCGTACTTGTTTTTGCAGTGATTATCGGAATTCAGGGTAAATATATGTATTCCAATGCTAATTTTACAGCGGCAGCTAATCAGTATAAGCTCCCACAGGATGTTGTTGATGTGGCAGACAGATTACTTGAGCTTTCGGATCACCCAAGAATCGTAGCAGAACCGGAACTGTACAATGAACTTCGACAGTATGATACGGATATTACATTACTGTACGGAAGAAATGCAGAAGGTTATATTGGCGATATTGGATATACAGATAAAAAAATAGCAGAAGCAATGAAAGCAGATGTTCCAAATTACTATATGATAGCCAAATATATGTATGATAACGATGGAAATTATCTCGTAGTTGATGCGGATAAAGTAAGATCTTATGCAGAAATGGAAGAGAGTGGACTGAAGTTCCTCTATGATGTTGGCGATTATAAGATTTATGAAAATATCTGGAATGAAACTGATTTTGGTTCAGAATGGTTCGTAAGTAATAATATATCTGCAAGTGATTCTTTTATTACGATTACAGATATCTATGGAGAGATGGCAATTCTTGAAGGAGGAGGCTACAACAATGAGAATACACTTCGAGATACGATCAAAGGGTATAACGCAATTGTAAAGACATGGATTATTGATTCATTTGATGTTAACTATAGCCAGGGCTTTTATGGAATTTACAAATATCCATATGGAATTGCAATTACAAGTAAGATATTCCCTGATATTTTTAATGATAAAAATGCTGCGGCAGCACAGGAGAGCGGTTATAATCTTTACAGCAATTTTGAGGAAGCAAAATCAGACAGTAATTCAGTTCTTGTTTCCGATCAGGATGAGCAGGATGTACTTGGCTTAAAGACAACATTCTACGGTGGCTATGAAGATGGTATGGAAAGCTATTCCTCCAATACAGTTAAAGATAGTGCAATGATCATCAAGTTCAGTGGAAAAGATCAATCTGTTTTATATATTCCAAATATATCAGATGCACAATTTAATGAACTGTATAAAAAATATGGCGATGAATTTGACTGTGATTATCTGATCATCAATCGAGATATGGCTTATAACAATGCAAATATTATCTCCAAAATAAATGCTGGTGAGGTTCATATCGTAAAATCAGAGAACAACGAGTTCAGCTTTAAAATGAAATAAGTTTAGGAGTAAAATTGTGAAAAAAAACAGTGTTATTCACAGATCACAAATTGAATATTTTCTATTCATTATCTGCCTGTATATTTTTGTGTTTCAGCTGGCGGTCCAGTCTCATACAAAAATATTTCAGTACTGGGATGAATTTTATAGTTCGCTTTTCTTTCTATTTGTTGTAATTAAGGGAGCAAAAAGGTTTACGATCAAGGTGGAAGATGCCAAGATCGTAATCCTGGGATTTGTCATTCTGGTAATGGGGCTGATATCCAATGTGTTATTTGGATATCAGAAATTCAGCGCAGTGTTTGCAGATATATTTTTGAATTTTAAATTTCTGCTTTCCATCTGCGTAAGTTTCTTTTTGTTTCATAATCTCGATTTTGAATATTTTAGAGGGAAGATCTTACGTCATGTTAAGGTACTGACTTTCTTTTTATTTGCAGTACTTGTCATAAATAAGATTCACAGATTTATGCCAGGGGCAGATAAGCGTTTTGGAATGATCTCAGAAAGTCTGTTTTATAGTCATCCAACAGAACTTGCATCTGTAAGCTTTCTGCTTCTATTACTTCTGGTGTTATTCAAAAGTAATAAAAAGCAGGATCTACTGTTCTGCTTTATGGCTGTTATACTGACATGTGCGTCTCTTAGAACAAAAGCGATTGCAACAATCTGTATTTTTATATTGCTTTATTACCTGATTATCGTCAAAGACAAAAAGATCAGCTTCCGTTATCTTATTTTTCTGATTCCTCTTGTTATTATAATTGGTTGGGAACAGATCAGCTTCTATTTCTTTAGCAGTCAGAGTATGGAGATGGCACGAGGTGCACTTCAGGTCACATCTGCAAAGATAGCAAAAGACTTTTTCCCATTTGGTACAGGATTTGGAACATTTGGCTCGTATTATTCAGGAGTAAGCTATTCACCGGTGTATGCTTTATATGGAATATCCTCAGTATGGGGACTTTTAGAAGCAAACCCAATGTACATATGTGATACATACTGGCCTATGATTCTTGCACAGACTGGAATCATTGGCTTGATCTGCATGGTGATGCTGGTGGTATTGTTGCTGAAAAAAATACAGAAACTGTATCGCTATGATAAACTGATTTATCTGGCTGGAATTTCAGCAATTGGATATCTACTGATATCAAGTACCAGTGAATCCGCGTTTACCAATCCGCTGGCAATGCCATTGGCAATGGTAATCGGAATTGTATTTATAATTCAGGATCAAAAAATAAAGTTGTGAGAGTAACAGAGGAGTAAGAATGATTAGAATACTACAGGTTGTCAATTGCATGGATAGAGCTGGAATAGAGACCATGCTTATGAACTATTACAGAAGAATAGACAGAAGTAAGGTACAGTTCGATTTCCTGACACACAGGGACAAAAAGGGTGATTATGATGATGAGATCACAGCACTTGGCGGTAAAATCTATCATGCACCAAGACTGTATCCTCAGAACTATATAAAATATAAGAATTATATGGATCGCTTTTTCCAGGAACATCCGGAATATCAGGTGGTTCATTCACATATCGATGCCATGTCGGCATTTCCACTTTATTGTGCAAAGAGGAATCATGTAAAAGTCAGGATCGCACATAGCCATAATACATCAATTGATCGTGATTTTAAATATCCTATTAAAATGTTGGCAAGACATAAGATCAACCATTACGCAACAGATTTTTGGGGCTGTGGAAGAGATGCAGTCAGATTCCTTTTTGGCGAAAAAGTTTTTTTGGATCATAACTATACAGTTCTACATAATGCAATTGATGCTAAAGTTTTTCAGTATAATAGTGAGACAAGAAAAATGATCCGTGAGCAGTATGGAATCGATGAAGGTGATGTGGCGATTGGAAATGTGGCAAGATTCACCCGACAAAAAAATCAGAGCTTTCTGATAGATATATTTGCGGAAATGAAGAAATTGGACAGCAGAGTAACATTGTTGCTAGCTGGTACTGGAGAAGACTTAGAAAAGATAGAGAATAAGGTCAGGGAAAATAATTTAGGTGATTCCGTAAAGTTCCTGGGAGTCATTGATAATGTTCCTCAACTGTTACAGGGACTGGATATCTTTCTACTTCCAAGTCTTTATGAAGGTCTTCCTGTTGTTGGCATCGAAGCACAGGCAGCAGGTCTGATAACAGTGGCATCTGACACAATTACAGATGAAACAAAGGTAACAGAGTCATTTAAGCAGATAGATCTGAATGCAAGCGCATCAGTCTGGGCAGAGAAGATCCTGGATCTGTATAAAAATGCAGGAAAAAGAGAATCCGCTTATGAAGAGATAAAACAGTCAGGCTACAATATTGACGAAGAGGTAAGCAAGCTGGGAAATACATACATAGAGATGTGGAATAGATAAATAATTATATATATGAGAGAACGGTTGGGAATAAACATGAAAATTGCTATGATAGGCCATAAAAGAATACCATCCAGAGAAGGTGGAGTAGAAATTGTTGTAGAAGAGCTTTCTAAGAGAATGGTTGAAAAAGGAAACGAAGTACATGTCTATAACCGAATGGGACACCATGTTTCAGGGGGAAGATATGATACCGAACATTTAAAGAATTATAAGGGTATTAGAATTATTACAATACCAACGCTGGAGAATAAAAATTTAAATGCTTTCTTATATTCTTTTAATGCAACAATACGAGCATTATTTGGCAGATATGATGTAATTCATTATCATGCAGAAGGGTCATGTGTTATGTTGCTGCTGGCACATTTGTTTCGTGCGAAAACAGTCGTAACAATCCATGGACTTGACTGGAAACGTGCCAAATGGGGTGGATTTGCAACAAAGTATCTGTTGTTAGGGGAAAAGACAGCAGTAAAATATGCAGACGAGATTATTGTATTATCCCAAAATGTTCAGAATTATTTTATGGATACCTATCACAGAGAAACAAATTTTATTTCCAATGGAATACAGGCGAATGAACAGCGTGAGGCGCAGATCATTACTGAAAAGTATCAATTAAAAAAGGATGATTATATATTGTATCTTGCAAGAATCGTACCGGAAAAAGGTGTTCATTATTTAATTGATGCATTTAAGAAGATTTCTACAGATAAAAAATTAGTAATTGCAGGTGGAAGTAGTGGTACTGGTGAATACTTTGATCAGATCAGTAAGCTTGCAGCACAAGATGATAGAATTATAATGACAGGATTCGTACAGGGAGAGGAACTGCAGGAATTATATAGTAATGCATATGTATATGTGTTACCGAGTGACATCGAGGGAATGCCAATCAGTCTGTTGGAAGCCATGAGCTATGGAAATTGTTGTCTGACATCAGATATCAAAGAAAATTCCGAAATCGTTGAAGACAAAGGAGTTGTATTTAGAAAATCAGATGTCAGCGATTTACAGAATAAATTAGAGTACCTGATTCATAACGAAGATATTGTAAAAACATACAAATCTGAAGCGGGAGACTTTATTACTAAAAAATATGAATGGGATGCTGTTGTAGACAGAACATTGGGACTTTATACAAAGGCATAGAGATATGGAGAGAATTTATGGATGAAAAATTATTATTTATTAATGATGCTGAGATCAATGTGAGTAATGGATATACAGCATTCTGTAAAATGAATAAAGAAGTCCTGAAAGACATCTATCAGGAGAATTTTTTCTGCGTGAATCTGAGAGGCAATGAAGATAAAGAAGATGGAACAGAGTATTTCTTTAAGGATTACACCAATGGATCTGCAAAACTGATCAATATTGTATGCGGACATCCTACTTATCTAAGTCCTGCAAGAGAGAAGAAAATCTGTCAGATTATCCGAGAAAATGAAATAACAAAGGTTGTCGTATCGAGCTCCACATGTGGAAAGCTGATCCGAAAGATAAAAACAGATTTTCCGCATGTGATTGTGGCAAATATCTTCCATGATATTGAAGCAATCCTCATGGGTTCACAGCTCAGTATGGTAGGTATATTTAGAAAACTTGCGTTGTTGTCCATGATTCGAAATGAGAAACTGACAGTACGCTATTCTGATAAAAAGGTAGTATTTAACCAAAGAGATGCAGATCTTTATAAACAATATTATCATAAAAATGTCGATGGAATCATTCCTATATTTATTAAATCAGGTGATATCAAACCTGAGGAAAATAAAAAAGCGGATAAGAAATTAAATCTTCTGTTTGTAGGAGTTTACTACTATCCAAATGTAAACGGAGTCAAGTGGTTCGTAAAAAATGTACTTCCTGAAATTGATGCAGATATTCAGTTAAATATTGTTGGACGAGGTATGGAAGTCTTAAAAGATGAATTTCAGGATGAACGTGTCAATGTAATAGGCGGGGTAAGCAACATTGCAGAATACTACAGAGATGCCGATATTATTATTGCTCCAATCTTCGAAGGTGGAGGAATGAAAGTAAAAACGGCAGAAGCGATTTCTTACGGTAAGGTCGTTGTAGGCACAAGAGAAAGTCTGATGGGATATTACTCAACAGTACCGGATCAGTTATTGAATCAGAAAATATTCCGATGTGAGAATGCACAGGAGTATATTGAGGCAATACATAAATTAAGCAGGACGGAAGTTAATAAGTTCAACCAGGATGTATATGACTGGTATATGGGTAACTATTCATTTGAAGCGAACCGAAAGAAATTTGTTCAGTTATTCAAATAAATCTGGTGAGTATAAATAAAAATAAATCAGCCAGCTGACTTATTCACTACACGAATAGATAAAATAAGGAATAGGAGAAATAAAGAGGAATGAACAGAGAGGATAGTCAATCAGAGTTAGTTATTACCTTTAGCAGAGTTAAAGATGTATTTGCTGAGAGATGGAAGATATTTATTACCTGTGTATTAATATCTGTATTTATAGCAGCATTTACAACGGTCTATAATTTTATGTATAGTACCGGAACAGGTTCTAAGAAGTTA
This sequence comes from uncultured bacterium, assembly GCA_905215405.1. Classification (GTDB taxonomy): domain Bacteria; phylum Bacillota; class Clostridia; order Lachnospirales; family Lachnospiraceae; genus CAJMQE01. Next base: position 12,843 of record CAJMQE010000008.1, on the reverse strand, counting down.
TATTATCAGGCAACTGCAAGAGTGTACATAGACTGGGATGAAAATATCAGTGATGCATTTACAGATCTGGAAGCAAATGCAACAAACGATCAGTCATGGCAGGCATTTGTAGAAAGTTATCAGAACTATGTTAGTATTTATATTGAACAGTGGCAGAAGACACGTATTAACGCTATTATCAGCGACTGCACATCATATTTGTCATCAAATACTGTATACAATCAGTTAAATGAAGCGCTGCTCAATGCGGGATATGAAGCAAGAAACGGTTGTGATGAAATCACAATGACATCTACAGGTACATCACATTTGTTTACGGTAACGGTAACAGGATATGAGGATCAAGATCGAGTTCAGTTCATGGCAGATAATGTGGTAAACATTCTTGTAAATGAAGGACAGGAAAAACTTGGACTTACAAATCCATCCATTATTGATAACCCATCTGTGTATGAAGTATACAAGACAACTAAAAATAATGCCGTTACATATGTAAGAGCACTGGATTATCCAGATGCAAGTCAGACGACAACAGTTTCACGTAATACAACATTAAGCCTGATTTTCTCAAGTCAGAACTTTATTATTATATTTGCTGGTATTTTTGTTGGTCTTGTAATTATAGCTATCTATGTGATCACAGATAAGAAGATCAGAGATATTGCAGAAGTTGCTGCATTGTCCGATATCGAATTCCTTGGTAAATTGTCAGATGGTCCATCTTATGCAATGCTTGGTGCAGCAATCAGTGGAAAATGTACATCTGTGAATGTCAGTGATCTGAAACTTGTATCATTACAGAGCGTGGATTCTCCTAAAAAGTTGTCATACCTTGGTAAATGTATGACGAATCAGAATATCAATATTGATTTGATCAATGGTCTGAGTGAAAGTGAACAGAATGTAGCCAGTCTTTCTGAGGCAGGAGCAATAATTCTGATGATCAGATATGGACAGGATACAGTTTCTGATTTACAGGAATTTGTTAGCTGTACGAAATTGATCGATGCTAATATTTTAGGCTATGTATTATGCAAATAATCAAATGATGAGAATTCAGATTAAGGAGAAAAAATGGGTGAAAAGAAAAGTCCATATATAAGATTTAGTTTTAAGAGATATTTAAAGAAACTAAAAGATAGATGGTATATTATTTTATTAACAACAGTGCTTGCAATTACAATTGCACTGGCATATACAGTTTTTCTTACAGAGTCATTTAAGGATCATAAATATTATGAAGCATCAACAAAGCTTTATGTAGACTGGGATGAAAATATTCGTGATGTAGTAACAGATTTACAGGAGCAGATGACAGAGAGACAGGCACGTGAATTATTCACGGAAAACTTTCAGTCTTATGTGTCTACATTTATTGAGCAGTGGCAGAAGGCCAAAGTGAATGCAATTATTGTTGATACGAATAATCTTCTGGCATCAAATTATGTAAGAGATTCGATCAATGAAAGTCTGGTTCAGAATGGATATGAAGAGTTAAATGGATGTGATGTCATCGCACTGGAAAGTTGGGGTACTTCACACCTGTTTACGATTCGTGTAGATGGATATGATGATCAGGGCAGAATTGAGTTCATTCTGAATACAGTTACAGATATCGTTATGTCAGAAAGTAAAGATCGTCTTGGTCTGACTTATGATATCAGTGTGAGAGATGATGTGTCTTCCTACAGAGTAGAAAGAAAAGAAGCAAAGACTGGAAAAGTAACTTATACAAAATATCTTGAGTATCCGGATGGATCTCATGAGACACAGGATCAGTCAGTAATCAAATATATTTTCTCTTCAGGAAATCTCTCATTTATATGTGTGGGAATTCTTGCAGGTGTGTTGATTTTGTATATTATGACGATCAGAGATAAAAGGATTTATGATGTTACAGATCTTGAGAGTGTTGATGGACTTCAAGTAATCGGCCGAATGAATGCATCGATTCGAAAAGATTATGGCTGGATGGGAAGTCAGCTGGGAATATCCGCAGTTAAGAGCGGAAAGCGTAATATTGTAATTACGACTCCAAAGAAAAACATCTCTGAGTTTATGCTGGAGACACTGAGAAAACATGCTGCAAATGAAAATCTTACAGTCGTTGCAGCTGCTAATGTAATTGATAATGTACAGACTGTACAGATTCTTGGTCACTGTGAAGGAATCGTATTACTTGTTACAGAAGGTTATGATACGATTGCTGATGTACAGGCTGCAAAAAAACTGATCGAGATCACCAATACAGAATTACTTGGCGTTGTATATGTTAATTTCCCAAAATATGATTTTAAAAATGGAGCCAATGGAAACCATTCAGGAGATCGTAAAGCAGAAAATGATAAAAATATAGATCTTAAAGAAGATGTAAAGCGTAGAAGACGTGAAAAAATTGTGGAAGAACCAGTTGAAAAGAAGAAAAAAGAACGTGTACTTAAAAAAGAAAAAGAAATAAAGAGCGAAGAAGATAAGACAGAAGAATCAGTTGATGAGATTGATTTACTGTAAATATAAAGAGCTGTAAATTAGAGAAACCATATAATAAGGAGCAATAATGTTAGTAGGAATAAAACACTTTCTTGGAAATATAAAGACCAACTTTGAATATTTGTTCTTAAATTACTTTGTCACCAATATTCCTGTATGGACGATCAGAAAGCTATTTTATGGAATGTTCGGAATGAAGATCGGTAAACATGCAAGAATTATGATGAAGACCATTGTTCAGCAACCTCGGAATATAACAATAGGGGAAAATGCAATAATTAATGAGTATTGTTTCCTCGATGGCAGAGGTGGTCTGGAAATTGGAAAAAATGCCTCTATATCGATTTATACAATCATATTAACAGGAAGCCATGATAAGAATAGTATTGAATTTGCATATAGAACAGGAAAAGTTATCATAAAGAACAATGTGTGGATTGGAGCAAGGGCGATTATTCTGGACAGAAGTGTACTGGAAGATGCCTGCATTATTGGGGCTGGAAGTACATTTAAGGGACATGCTCAAAAAAATGGAATCTATGCTGGAAATCCAGCTAAACTGGCAGGAGAGAGAAAGTTAGAAGAATTTTATGATATCAATTATCGTCCGTTTTTTAGATAATAGGTATCCTGACAGATTTTAATTATAATGAAAGGAAAGTATAATAGTAAATATTATACGAAAATACTATGTCTAAGATTTTATCAGTTTCAATAGCTGCCTATAACGTTGAGCAGTATTTGCGAGAAACACTGGATTGTTTTGTAATGGAAAAGGATATGGAAAAGCTGGAAATTCTAATTGTGAATGATGGATCAAAAGATGCTACAGCTGAAATTGCCAATGAATATGTGGAAAAATACCCAAATACATATAAATTGATCAATAAGAAAAATGGTGGATGGGGTTCAGCATTAAATGCAGCGTTCGAATGTGCTACAGGTAAGTACTTTAAACAGCTGGATGGTGATGATTATTTCAAACATGAAAATCTGCCAAAGTTCCTTCGGGTTCTGGAAGAAACAGATGCAGATATGGTGGTTACCAATTATTATACATTTGAAGACAAGACAGGAAAGGTTCTTGAAAAGTTTAAATGTGGTACGGCTTATGAGAACAATAAGATTGCAGCGTTTGAGGAAATGGATGAAAACATCACGCTCCCAATGCACTCTCTAACTTTCAAAACAGAACTTCTTCAGAAAAATAATATTAATATTACAGAACATTGTTTTTATACAGATGTTGAATATGTCATTAAGACATGTTGTTATGTACATAGTTGCATCTTTTATGATTTTGATGTTTATTGCTATAGAATTGCCCGTGCAGGACAGAGCGTAAGTAAAGAAGGATATGAGAAACATTATCCTGAATATGTAAAAGTTCTTACCGAAGTATTAGGCGTATATGAGTCAGCAAATGTGTCTCCACGAGTGAAGACGATTCTTAGAAATAGAATTGCAGATATGGCTGTTTACTGTTATGATATCTTTTGTTTTCTTGATCCAACAACAGAAAAGAAAACAAAAATCATGCAGATCGATCAGAAGCTTAAGAACGATTATCCAGAATTCTATAGCTTTACAAATAAGAAAATAAAACTTCTCAGAATGACAAATTTTGCAACATATAAATTGCTTTGCAGTTATTTTTCTAAGAAGATGACAAAATAGAAAATCAGTAATTGGAGGAAGAAAATGAAGTACGATTATTTAGTAGTAGGCGCAGGCCTTTATGGTGCAGTATTTGCATATGAAGCAAAGAAAAAAGGAAAGACATGTCTTGTGATCGATAAGAGAAATCACATTGCAGGTAACATTTACTGTGAAAATGTTCATGACATCAATGTACATAAATATGGTGCCCACATTTTTCATACATCAGATAAAGAAATCTGGAACTATGTCAATCAGTTCGCGGAATTCAACAACTATGTAAATTCTCCAGTGGCAAGATATAAAAATGAATTATATAACTTACCATTTAACATGAATACATTCAGCAAGATGTGGAATATTGCAACACCACAGGAAGCTAAGGATATTATTGCATCCCAGATCGCAGATCTGAATATCACAGAACCTAAGAACCTGGAAGAACAGGCATTATCTCTGGTCGGAACTGATGTATACGAGAAACTGATCAAAGGTTATACAGAAAAGCAGTGGGGCCGTGATTGTAAGGAACTTCCTGCATTTATTATTAAGAGACTTCCTCTTCGCTTTATCTATGATAATAACTACTTTAACGACAGATTCCAGGGCATTCCAATCGGTGGATATACAAAGATCGTTGAGAAAATGCTTGATGGTATCGATGTAGAATTAAATGTGGATTATCTGGAAAACAGAGAAAAATATGATGCAGTTGCAGATAAGATTATATACACTGGTATGATCGATCAGTTCTATGATTATAAACTGGGTGTGCTGGAATATCGATCAGTCAGATTTGAAACAGAAGAACTGGATATGGAAAATTACCAGGGAAATGCTGTTGTCAACTATACAGAAAGAGAAGTACCATATACAAGAATTATTGAACATAAACATTTTGAATTTGGTAAACAGCCAACAACTATTATTTCTCGTGAGTATTCCAGCGAATGGAAGAAGGGTGATGAACCATATTATCCAGTAAATAATGACAAGAATAATGCACTTTACCAGGAATATAAAGAACTCTCTGAAAAAGAACACAAAGTGATCTTTGGTGGTCGTCTTGGTGGGTATAAATATTATGATATGGATAAAGTAATTGCAGCAGCACTGGAAATGTGCAAAACAGAGCTCAATTAATCAATGGAAGGCAGCAGGACGGTAAAGATGATGGTATCAGTAATTATTCCAATTTATAATTCCAGTGATTATTTGAGAAAGTGTCTGGATAGTCTGAAGTGCCAGACATATAAGGAGTTTGAGGCGATTCTTGTGGATGATGGTTCAACAGATGGCAGTTCCGATATTTGTCAGGAGTACTGTCAAGATAGTGAACAGTTCATTTATATCAGACAGGAAAATGGAGGCGTATCCTCCGCAAGAAATGCTGGATTAAAAGCAGCCTCAGGAAGTTATGTCGTTTTTTTGGATAGTGATGACAAAATTCATGAGAATTATCTGTCATATCTGGTGGAGCATACAGCAGGCCAGGATTTAGCGGTATGTGGATATTTTAAAGTTGAAACTGCTGAAGTTCACAATGAGAATGAACAGATGGAAGAACAGGTTCAGATGCGGATTTCTGCATCTGAATTTATGGATGCCATGTTTGGTGTGAGTTCCTTTGGATACCAGGGTTATCTTTGGAATAAGATTTTCAGGAAAGATATTCTGGAAGATAATAGAATTATGTTTGATGAGCAGATCAGATATAATGAAGACAGGCTTTTTGTTGTGACCTATCTTCAGTACTGCAATACAGTTTCCTATGGGAACGTTCCTTTATACTATTATTATCAAAGGGAAAGTAGTGCCATGGGAAAACTGGCAGGAGGCTATAAACATACAATGATCACGGAAATTCAGGCATTTGAACAGATGATTCCAATTGTGCAGAAAAAGTATCAGAGTGCCTATACAAGAGCATTGTATGATGCTTTTTATGCTGTTGAGAGAATGTCGGCAATCGCAGATGAAACAGAGGATCAAGCTTATTTGAACCGTATGTATCATCAAATTAGTCATCAGTTATTAAAAGATAAAAATACATCACTGAAAAGAAAAATTAAAGTTTTACTGAAGTTAAAACTGGGTGGAGCAGGAAAATGAAAATTGGAATTTTAACAATAACAAATGGTCAGAACTATGGAAATAGATTACAGAATTATGCGTTACAGCAGGAACTGAAAAAGCTGGGTCATGAAGTGGATACAGTCAGAAATGTTACAGCAAGAAGAGATGATCTGACACTTAAGAACAGAGTTGGAGACTACCTTAGAATTATTCTGAATCGTAATACGAAAATGAAGGCAATAAGAGTCAGAAATTTTAACAGATTCAATAAGCAATTCATCTCTTTTAGTAAATATAAGATCGAAAAAAATAATGTCCCTGCGGAATTAAATGCACAGTACGATTATTTTGTATGTGGTAGTGATCAGGTGTGGAATCCTAATTTTGATTTTAATTCTGATCTGGATTATGCAGCTTTTGCTGATCAGAAAAAAAGAATTTCCTATGCAGCTAGTTTTGGTGTAGCAGAACTGGAAAAATCACAGGAGGCGCACATCGCTCCACTCTTAAAACAGATGCGGCATATTGCAGTACGTGAGCAGGCAGGAGCCAACCTGGTATATGAAATGACAGGAGAGTGCCCACAAGTCGTTCCGGATCCAACTTTCTTCTTGTCGGCAGAAGAATGGAAGAAAGTCATGAAAAAGCCGGAATGGATGCAATCAGATAAATTTATCCTTACCTATTATCTCGGAGAAAAAGTTGAGGCCATTAGTGAAGATATAGAAAAGACAGCAAAAGAGAATAATTGTAAAGTCATTAATTTATACAGTGAATTTGCTATGAACGATCAAGATAGTTATACTGCAGATCCATCTGAATTCCTGTGGCTGATCAACAACTGTAGTCTGTTCTATACAGATTCATTTCATGGGATGGCATTATCCATTATCCTGAAAAAATTGTTCGTATGTTGTAATAGAATTGACAAGGACAAGAGTATGTCATCAAGAATTGATCAGCTGTTATCCGTCTTTGCTCTAGAAGATCGGAAGTTTACAAATATGACAGATGAAAATAAGTTTAAATGTGATTATACTGGCATGGATAAAATAATTAAATCCGAGCAGGAAAAAGGAAAACAGTATCTGGAAAGAGCACTTAGATAACTGGAATTTTATGAGAGGGTTAAAATTATGAGTAAATTTGCAGAGTTATGTAATAAAATATATGCACATAGTGAGAGAAGAAAATTAAAGAAATACGTAAGCGGAGATTATAAGAAGCTGGCAATCCAGCCTGGTACGCATTTTATTATGAACAGTGACGCAAAAATTCAGATGGATGCGTATCTGAATACTAATGGCAACTGCATCGTTCGAAACGGAAGAAGTACCATGATCAGAATGGATGCAGGCAGCAGACTTCATGTAAAAGGAAACTTTTCTTTCTTTTATGGTGCAGATGTAATATTATTTCAGGGCTCTGAGATGATCCTTGGTAATAGCTTCATCAATAGTGACTGTAAGATCAGATGTCATCAACATATTGAAATTGGAGATGATTGTGCAATTTCTCATGATGTCACGATCATGGATTCGGATGCTCATTATCTCGATGGAGATAACCATACGAAGCCAGTTATAATAAAGAATCATGTTTGGATCGGAACAAGAGTTACCATTTTAAGTGGTGTTACTATAGGAGAAGGCGCTGTTATTGCAGCAGGATCAGTCGTAAATCATGATATTCCTGCAGGATGTCTGGCAGCAGGCTCACCAGCGAAAGTAATCAAAGAGAATGTGAATTGGAAGGAATAAGTGCAGATGATAGTAAATGAATTAGCCAAAGACAAATGTACAGGATGTTATGCCTGTTCCAATATATGTCCGAAGAACTGCATTACTATGAAGCGGGATATGGAAGGCTTTGTATATCCCATGATAGACACGAAGCAATGTATTGAATGTGGATTATGTGGGAAAACATGTCCTGCAATCAATGTGGTACATAACAGTGAAAATACAAAGGTTCCTAAAGTGTTTGCTGCATGGTCTCTAAACGAGAAAATTCGTGTGGAAAGTACTTCAGGTGGTGTATTTTCGGAATTAGCCTTAAATGCGCTTAAGAAGAATTCTTATTTATGTGGTGCTCAGTATGGTAAAGATCATCATATCGAACATTGCGTTGTCAATACAGAAGAAGGACTGAATAAAATTCGACAGTCAAAATATGCGCAAAGTGATGTGGGCGACAACTATAAAAGAGTGAAGGAACTTCTACAGGATGGTCAGAAGGTACTTTTTTGTGGTACACCATGTGAATGTGCAGGATTGATTAATTTCCTTGGTAGGAAATATGACAATCTCACTATTGTTGATTTTGTCTGTCGAGGATCTAATTCACCTAAAGTCTATGAGAAATTCCTTAAGTACCTGGAAAATAAGTATCAGTCAAAAATCAGTCGTGTCTGGTTCAAGAATAAGACCTATGGATGGAATCGTTTTAGTACAAAGGTCGAATTTGAAAATGGACAGGATTATCTGGAAGACAGATTTAATGATATCTATATTGTAGGTTATATCAGATATAATCTTTACATGAGACCAAGCTGTGCAAATTGTCAGTATAAAGAGTTTCCAAGGGTATCCGATATTACACTTGCAGATTTCTGGGGCGTCAAACTGAAAGATCAGGAGAAGAATATAGAGAACGGAACTTCTCTAGTAATGATCAATTCAGCGCATGGAGAAGAAATATTTGAAGAGATCAAGGAAAATCTTTTCTATGAAGAAAAAACGCTTAAAGATACACTGGAGGGCAATCCGAGTATTCTGACATCACCGGTCATGAATCCGAAAAGAGAATACTTCTTTAAAAATTTAGATCGGATGGAGTTTGATGTACTGGCGAAGAAATGTTTCAGAGAGAAAACAACATGGAAAACGGTTATAAAAAAACTGATACCACGGCCAGTCAAAAAGGGATTAAAGAAAATGCTGGGAAGAGCATAAGAAAAATAGAAAGTTTGGAGTAAATGACGTATGGATAATCAACGAACGAAAAACGCTACCAGGAATATGGTGTTTGGCTCAATGTTGAAATTATATCAGCTGGTGTTACCGTTTGTAATGCGAACAGCAATCATCTATTTCCTGGGAATGCAGTATCTGGGACTGAACAGTCTCTTTACATCTGTGTTACAGGTATTAAATCTTGCAGAACTCGGAGTTGGGTCTGCAATGGTCTATAGTATGTATAAACCAATTATTGACGGTGATAAAGACAAGATATGTGCACTGTTAAAACTTTACCGGATTTATTACAGAGTGATTGGAATTGTAATCGCAGTATTGGGAGTTGTTGTAATTCCATTCTTACCAAAACTGATTTCCGGAACAATTCCATCGGATATGAATCTTTATATTCTGTATCTGTTGAATTTGTCAGCAACAGTTATGTCATACTGGCTTTTTGCATATAAGAACAGCCTTCTTGTAGCGCATCAGAGAACAGATGTCACGAGTAAGGTGACACTGCTTACCAATACAGTTCAGTATGTTTTACAGTTGGCAGTATTGTTCGTTTTTAAGAATTATTATCTGTACTTGATTATTTCATTGCTTTCACAGATCCTGACAAATATTATTACAGCAATTGCGGCAGACAGGATGTACCCTGAATATCGACCAGCCGGAGACCTGGATAAGGGAGAGGTCAGGACGATAAACAGAAGGGTAAGAGATCTGTTTACTGCAAAATTTGGAAGTGTTGTCGTCAACTCTGTAGATTCCATTGTTATTTCTGCATTTTTGGGACTGACTGCATTGGCGATCTACCAGAATTATTTCTATATTCTTACGGCCATTACAGGGTTTATCACTATTATTTTTAACTCTGTTACGGCAGGAATTGGGAATAGTCTTGTAGTGGAAACACTGGATAAGAATTATAACGATTTTAAGAAGTTTACATTTATTATTTTCTGGATCTTGTCAGTTGCAAGCTGTTGTTTTTTATGCCTGTATCAGCCATTTATGACAATATGGGTAGGCAGTGACAATCTTCTGGATGATTTCTGTGTTGTTTTATTTGTTATATATTTCATCGTGTGTGAATTATCCATGGTATGGGCTACATATAAGGATGCTGCAGGAATGTGGCACGAAGATCGTTTTCGTCCTCTTATCGGTGCATCGGTCAATTTGATTCTGAATGTGATTTTGGTGCAGTATATCGGTATTTACGGAATCCTGTTATCGACAATTATCAGTTATGTATTGATTACAATGCCATGGCTGATCCATAATCTGTTTACCAGATTATTTAAAAGAAGTGCCAGATCTTACTTACTGAAGCTGGCAGCATATGCAGGAGCATGTATCATATCATGTGTCTGCTGTGTATTAGTGTGTAATCTGATTACTGTTAATAATATACTGATTGTTTTTGTAAAACTGATTATTTGTGTTCTGATCGCAGATGCGGTACTGATTCTTTTCTTCAGAAAAACAAACGAATATAAAGAAACAAAGGCACTTGTTATGAAGATTATAAAAAGGGGATAAAGATGGAAAAAGTTAAATTATCAAATGGATTAGAAATTCCAAAGATCGGATATGGATCCGCAATCGTATTGACTTATATGTATGGCTCCACAGGTAAAGCTGGAATTGCAAAGTACTGGGTGAGAAACTGGCTGAAGAACCGTTCGCAGTACAGAAAAGATAAAGCATTAAAAAACGTAGTAAATGTGGCTATGAAAAATGGGACTACATTAATTGATACTTCCAGAGCCTATGCTGGAAGTGAATACATTCTGGGAAAGACTCTGAAGAATTATCCACGAGATCAGTATCAAATCTGTACCAAGTTATGCAATGGGGATCAGATGAGTGGAAATATCAGACAATCGCTGGAGAGCAGTCTGAAAACACTGCAGGTAGATTATGTTGATCTCTACCTTATGCACTGGCCTGTAACAGAAACATTTCTTGATTCTTGGAAACAGATGGAGGAACTTTACAAGAGTGGGCTTTGCAAGGCTATCGGAGTATGCAACTGCAACATCCATCATCTTGAGGAAATCAAGAAGGTAGCAGAAATTATGCCAATGGTCAACCAGATTGAATGCCATCCTTTATTTACACAGGATGAATTAAGGGCATACTGCGATGAAAATAATATACAGGTAATGGCATATACCCCTACAGCAAGAATGGATGATAGATTGAGAAAAACAGTGCTTCCTGTAATCGCAAAGAAATACCATAAAACAGTTGCTCAGATCATCTTGAGATGGCACACACAGATTGGAAATGTCCCAATTGTGAATACTTCAAATGCGCAACACTTAATGGATAATTTTAATGTATTCGATTTTACACTGACGGAAGAGGAAATTAAGAGCATAACAGCTATTAATATTAACAGCAGATTAAGATATGATCCAGATAACTGTGACTTCTCACAGTTATAAGAAGTGGAAAAAATATATTGTACTAAAAATATAAGAACACATTAGAGGGATAGTATGGAAAAGAACAGAAGTGAAAAGCTGCTCCTGAATACAATGAAAGGTATTGCATGTCTGCTGGTCATTTTAATTCATTGTCCAATGCCAGGCATGGTTGGAAATGTTTTTGCAAAAGTGGGATTATTTTCGGTGCCATTTTTTATGATGATTTCAGGATACTTTTTTTCAGGACAGGATTTTAGTTATGAAAAATAAGGAAAAAGATATTACATATTGTAAAACTCATCGTTATTAGTTTTTTGTTCTATATCGTATGGAACCTTACAAAGTACAAATTTGATGTGGCACAGTGTACACAGTACCTGCTGTCCTTGGTTCGTGTAAAGGGAATTATAAAGCTCATTATATTGAGTGATACAAGTCTGCTCTGTATTCCATTATGGTTCCTGCCATGTCTGGCATTGTGTTATTGCCTGATGCTTTTATTACATAGAATTAAGAATAATAAAGCATTTCTATGGAGTGCAGTGATTCTGTTATTAATCAGAATAGCCGGTTTTGGACTTTTGTATATATTGGGAATCTCTATCCCTGATGCATTTAGAAGAGGTCTGTTACTTGGTCTACCATTCTTTTTAATGGGATATTATTTAAGACACAGTGAACTGGCAATAGGACGATTACAGAATAAAATACTGCTGGCTGGTACGGGGATCAGTTTGGTAATGATTGTAGCTGAGGATTATATATTCAGTAAAGTTAGTCAGGTAAACGGTATAACATCAATAGGACTGTATTTTGGAAATGTATTACTGGCATTATGTGTTTTTATAATATGTCTGAAACTGCCAGAGCGGAAACTCGGCAAAGTACTTAACCACATTGGTAAAAATGAATCTATGTTCATTTATATTTTACATCCATTTGTAATAGATGTAGTAAATATTGTTCTTATGAAAGCGGGCATTCTGCTTAATATGTATGGAATAGCACTTCTCGTCGTAGTGAATTCAGTGTTGCTTGCATGGTTGCTGCATGGAATCACAAAGTTTGCTTTCAAAAGAAGTAAAAAACTATAAGAGTAAAGAGAATAGAATATAAATATATTGATCTAAAATTCTGTATCCATATAAGTTGGGTACAGAATTTTTTTTACTTTATAGGAAAGTTCTCCGGTCGGAGAACTCTTGAATGAAAAAGCC